>JBDSQT010000172.1:0-2729 GCA_039929665.1 Paraperlucidibaca sp. | reverse complement strand
GGCACACAATAGAACGCGGGCTCGTTTCTATTGAGAACCGCGATAGGCATACCATGCCCGCTGGCCACCACCTTCATAGGGTTGGCCTTGAGCTCTGAGATGCTGGCTGCGGTTTCGGTAAGTATTTGATATGACATGGGCGGGCTCCGAAGGCGACGTTTGAGATCTAATAATAGGTCTTTTAAGTGGTCTCCTTCAAGGCTGCCCTAGCAATTCATTCAGGCCGACGCTGCTTCGCAGCGCGGCTAGCCCAATGTCATTAATCACGGGCTGACCATTCGCGTCCATCAGTCGACCGTTACGATGTAGGAAGTCCACGAATAAGTAAGCGCCACTGCGCTTGTTGCCATCTGCAAAAGGGTGGTTCTTGATCACGAAATACAGCAAATGTGCAGCTTTGGCTTCGATGCTGGGGTACGCCGGTTCGCCAAAGGCAGTCTGATCTAAGTTGCCCAATAGGGCGGCGAGCCCATCGTCACGCTCGCGGGCAAACAAATCGGTGGCTTCGCCACGTGCGTTGGCCTCAAAGCGCTGGCGATTTAGTGTGTAGCCAATAGTGAGATGTTCGCGCAATAGTTTCGTGGCCCATTAGCGAAAATGCACACCCTCGGCAGTATGTGCAAATTTTGCACATTGCTTTCTTGAGTTAGCTCGCCCTCGGCAAACACATTAGGAATGTGTCGACCAACCACAGTGCGATCACGCCCGAACAATTTCCACCACGAATGCTGAGCGCCGGGGCTGGGCGAGCGAGCTCAGCAAATCTCAGCGGCAACCACTCGCCCATTTCGCAGCCGTCACATCAAAGCTTCTCACGTTGAGATAGTCCTGCGGGTCGCGCAAGTAGTCCTGCTCCGGCGGCTCTGGCAATGACATCAGCGCCTGCGTCCATTGTGTCTCGTAGGCATTGGCACCGCCGCCGATGACCGGAAACCACGCATCGTGATGGTTGGGGATAAACAGCGTGGGTCGGGCAGCGGCCACATAGGACAGCGCATCGCGATACGCACTGGTGACCATGCCGAAGCCGACAATTGCACCCATCTGCACATCGACACAATCAGGTAGTGTTGCTAGTGCTGAGCGGACAGCATCTGCGGTTGGGTCTTTATCCGGCATTGCGCCGGTAGAGTCATGCCAAAGCCAGCTGAAGTTGCCAACACGAAAGTGGTAGGCCCAGGTGCCGCCGTCAGGCTGGCCAGTACCGCCATCATCCTGAAGAGACTGGATGAATTTGAGTGTTTCCGCGTAGTCGGTATTTAAGTTGAGCAGAAAGGGCAGTACTTCGGGCGTGTAGACCAGCGGCATGCCGCCCATCATCAGGCTCGCGGGATCAGCCGCCGAGTGCGTGTGTTTGATGATGCTAACCGGTGCCATGTCGGCGAAAACTTTCACGGCAAATACTTTGCCCGCCGGATTGTCGCCATCCAAGCCTAGGCGCAGACAGGGAAAGGCCAGTGCATTCTCGGCTTGCGCCGCTGATTTGCGGGCGCTATCGCAAACGGAGTCGCCGGCAATCAGCGCAGCACCCGTACGATTGGCAATATAGCCGGCATCGGCGGCATGATCGAAGTGACCATGGCCGATAAAAATCGCTTCTGGCTTGAGCGCCACCAAGTCATCACGGGTGATCGGTACATAGCCCTTATGGACACCCACCACTTCCCAGGCATCGAGCAAAAACAGATGACCTCCCGCGGCAACGACAAAGCTCGATACGCCAACCCACCAGACTTTGACCTGACGCGTATCGGTGCCATCGTCACCGAGAATGCGCAAGCGTGCAGCGCGGGTATCATTGCTGATGACTTTGCTCGACAAGGGCTGCCAGCTTTCCGGCGAGGCATCCGAGATGGCCGGGGCAGCTGCTGGTGAGTCGGCGTTATCCTGACTTCCGCAAGCAGAAAGCAGTAGCGTTGCGAACAGCACAAGAGAGGTAGTACGCATGATTTTTTTCTTATTATGTGATTGGGCGATGCTAGCACAATCGATTTGACAATCTCTCTCGCAGGTAATTGGGGCGTGCTCAGCCGGTCATGATCGTGATACTGAGAAATCTATGTTTGGCCGAGTACAGTTCAGTGACTAAGCTCGGATACCTGCGATGGCGTAGAGGCCCTAAATTTGCTTGCGCCATTGCAGTGGTGTCGTGCCACTCCACTGGCGGAACGCACGGGTAAATACACTTTGGTCGGCAAAGCCGAGGAGTAAGCTAATGTTTGGCAGGGTCAGATCGCTACCGCGTAAATAGTCTTTAGCTAACTCAAACCGCAGCGCACGAACTAATTCTTTAAAGCCGGTGCCGCGAGCCTCTAGCGCGCGATACAGACTGCGCTCGGCCATGCCAATACGCTCTGCTACCAGCGCCATGCTTGGCGCACTATCTTGCATGATGCTCAATATCGCTTGCTGCACATCGGAGAGTAATGGGTCTTGTTTGGGTAGCGCTTGCAGCATGGCCTCTGCTTGGCGCTCGAGGAGGCTGGAGAGGTAGGGGCCGTTGAGTGTTTTCATTAAGATGGGCTTAACGTCATTGCGACCGGTAAGCAACTTCATAAAGCGCATTAGTCCCGAGCCCAGTACGTCATCAGATAGTACGGTGGAGCGGCGCTCAGTACTCCAGCCCAGCACGACCACACCAGCCTCTGCGCGAAATGTCGTCGGCACCAGTGTGTGTAAGAGTGGTTGGTAACGATGAAAGCGCATTAGCGCCTGACCTAGGGTGTTGC
>JBDSQT010000171.1:0-8202 GCA_039929665.1 Paraperlucidibaca sp. | reverse complement strand
GGGGCGGGCAAGGGGGCCCCAGGTAATGAGTTGTAAGAAGCTCGAAAAATAGGCAATGAGCAGGAAGCCAGTGGCTAGAAAAAATAACCCTGCAGGCCATCCATCGTAAGGGGTGAGTTCACTTAAGCGGTGAAAAAATGCACCGTTGCAGATGATTACTAACCACAGCGCAATGACAGCGTTGCGCTGGCTTAGGCTCAACTGCTGCAGGCGATAAATAAGCTTCATTACGTTGACTCCGCGCGCAGGCGCTGACCGATACGGACCATGGCCGTGCCGATGTAGGCGCGGTATTGATAGATGTGAAAGCACAGGCTGGTGGTGAGGCCGCAAACAGCCGCCGCCATGATGACGTGTGAGGGAAAGTGCGCGCCGCGCGCGATCTGAATACCGCCACAAAACAGACCGAAGCTAATGACCAAGACAGTGGCGCGGCGTAAGTGCTGAGGCCACCAACAGGCGGCGGCATAGACCAATGGCAACCACATGAAACCAACGGCGGCATGGCCGCTAGGCAAGCAATGCCCAGGACCGGGATTGTCAGGAATGGCGGCCAGCAGGCGAAAGTAATCTGCGCTGCCACCAAATGATGTCAGTGCCCATGGGCAGCTGTGGGCCGATTGCGCCTTGAGCCAGCCATTAATGCTGACTGCGAGTACTGCGCTAATTAAGACAAATAGCCACGGCGCAGCGCGTTGATAGCGATGCTCACGCCATGCCCAAACGGCCATGCCTAACCATAAGGCGATGGTCAGTTTTTTGCTGCCTTCATGAAAAACACTAGACCACAGCACATTGTCTTTGAGTGGGAAGCGCTGTTGGGTGGCGTCGAAAAACCAGTTCGCCACCGTCATATCCCAGTTGCTTTCACGCGACAATAAAACCGCCGAAAATGCCAATACTAACCAGAGCAGAGTGTCGAAGGGCCAACGCAGCAGCAGCGGACGATAAGGCATAGTGGTAGCCGACATTAGTGAGCCTGCACTTTGCCTAGGTCGTCCTGCCTACAACCTTGCCGCAACATGAACATTTGCTCATCTTGTACGCATGGACGAATGCCGTGCGACTATAGCGCGAGCATATTGAGCGGCGAGGAGTGGCATGCGCTTATTGGTGGTGGAAGACGATCTGGAGATTGCCGGCTTTCTGCGCAAGGCCTTAATTGAGGCCGGGCATGTAGTTGACCATGCTGACAATGGCCGCGATGGCTTATTTCTAGCCACGGGTGAGCCTTATGACGCCATCGTGCTCGATCGCATGTTGCCGCAAATGGACGGTTTATCGATGTTGGCCGCGTTGCGGGCAAGTGGTGCTTCGGTGCCAGTACTTATCCTAAGCGCGTTAAATCATGTCGACGAGCGCATTAAAGGCCTGCGTGCAGGCGGCGATGATTATTTAGTAAAGCCCTTTGTGCTCAGCGAGCTCTTAGCGCGTCTGGAGGTCATTACGCGTCGCCAGAGCAGCACAAGCGCCGTGACTAATGCGCTGCGGGTTGGCGATTTACAGCTTGATCGGCTGACGCGGCAAGTCCATCGCGGCGATAAGTTATTAAGCCTAAAGCCGCAGGAGTATCGTGTGCTCGAATACCTTATGCGCCATGCCGGCCAAGTGGTGACGCGCTCAATGCTCCTGGAAGGTGTCTGGGACTACCATTTTGACCCGCAAACCAATGTTATCGATGTGCATATGTCGCGGTTGCGCGCCAAGGTCGATTTTGCGCCCAAGCCGCCCTTGATTCACACCTTGCGCGGCGCGGGGTACTGCCTTCGTGAAGAATAAAATCTGGCGCTGGTCGACGGCGACTAAGCTGACCTTATTCAATGCGGGTGTGTTGGTGTTTTGCTTTGGCTTACTACTGGCGTTTACGCAGTGGATGAGCATGCGCTTTATGCAAGAGCACATCGAGGAAAGCGTCAAATCTGAGCTCTCGCTACTGGTCAGTGAATATGACATTGATGGCCGCGAGGGGATGCTCAGCTTGATCCGCGAGCGTGTGCTTGATAACTCGCCAGAGCATGAACGTTACTATCGCTTTGAGGATCCAAAAACCAGTTTGGTCATCTCCAACTTAGCGGCTTGGCCAGACAGTGCTGCCTCACCCGGCGTAACCTATTTTTTACCTAGCCCCGGGCATCCAGGCAAAACCCGCCTGATGACGCGTTGGCAAAGCTTGCCGCAAGGTGAGCGTCTATTGGTCGGCTTTGATGAATACGAGCTGCATAGCATGCAGCGTAAGCTCCGCCAAAGTGCCACGCTGAGCTTGGTTATTGTGCTGTTACTGGCGTGGCTGGCTGGCCGTTTTATCACGCGCACTGCGCTGCGTCCGATTGAGACCATTCGCCATTCGGCTGGGCAAATTATGGATGGCGATATGCGCCATCGTATTCCCCATCACAATAGCGGCGACGAGTTTGATCAGCTGGCGATCACGCTCAACCGAATGCTCGATCGCATTTCGCATCTGATCGCCGGTATTGAGGGCACGACCGATAATATCGCGCATGATTTGCGTTCGCCGTTAACGCGCCATCGCGCGCGCTTAGAGGCGGCCTTGCATGAGCAACCCACGGCGGCTGAGTGGCCGCGTTGGGTGGAGAAAAATATCGGCGATATTGATCAAGTGCTTAGTACATTTCAATCCTTACTAAAGATCGCGCGCGTAGATTCTGGTGTGCTACGCAAAGAGTTTGCCGCTGTCGATTTGGCCAAGCTTTGCCATGATGCTGTGGAGTATGTCGAACCCTTGGCGGAGGCCCGCGATATTCAGTTTGACCTGTCTATCCCCGAGCAGGCGAGTTTGCAGGGGCATCGCGACTTACTCTTTCAGCTCCTTATTAATGTGCTTGATAACGCCCTGAAATATGCCCCATCAGGCAGTCGCGTGTTGCTGCTCTGTGAGCGTCAAGGCAGTCGATGGCTGTTACGCATGGCCGATCAAGGTCCCGGCATTCCTGAGGCTGAGCGTGTGCGTGTGTTTGAGCGACTGTATCGCCTAGATAGCACGCGTTTGCTGCCGGGCTTAGGCTTGGGCTTGAGTTTGGTGCAGGCCGTGGTGAGCTTGCATCGGGGCCACGTGACCTTGGCAGATGCCGCTCCCGGCCTACAAGTGAATATACATTTGCCGTTGAGTTGACATATTCTGAATATCATTCAGAATTCGACGCCAATTCATAGGTCATGGGTTTCCCCCATGGCTAAAGGCGCGATATGGGCACCAAAGAGCGGCGCGAACGACAGTTTGATGAGCGCGAACAGCGGCTACTGGCCGTTGCTCGCGAACTCATCGTGCGCGATGGCTTGCTCAACCTGCAGATGAGCAAGTTGGCGAAGGCCAGCGAGCACGCCATGGGCACCATCTATCAACATTTTGCCAGCAAAGAAGACCTCTATCTTGCCTTAGTGACTGAGTCAGTTGCCGAGCATGCCGCGCTATTTCAGCGTGTGGCGGCCTGGCAGGCTAATTCTCGCGACCGCATGTTCGCCATTGCTGTGGCCGACAGCGTGTTTGTACGGCGCAATCCTGAGCATTTTCGCCTAGCCCAATATGCGCTCTGCGAAGTGGTGTGGAGCGCCGCCAGCCCTATGCGCCGTAAAGCGCATCATTTGGCTAGTTTGCCGACTTGCGAAGCTGTCATGCGCATCGTGCAAGATGGCTTAAAGCAGGGCGATTTAGTTGCTCAAGGCATGAGTCCTGAGGAGATTTCCACGGGCTTTTGGGCAATGAGTCAGGGCATTCACACGCTCGCGCATGCCGAAGGCCTACTGGAGCAATACGCCGTACATCGACCTTATGGTTTGTTGGCGCGACACATTCAATTTTTACTTAATGGCATGGGCTGGCAACCGCTCAGCCCTCTCAATGACGAAGCGCTCAACGCGCTGATTGCGCGCATTCGCGCGGAGGTTCTGCATGACTGGTGTAATGATGTGGCGTAACGGCGTGCGCCTAAGTGCGTTAGGACTGGCAATGGGCATGGCTGCACCAGCACATGCCTTGACCTTGAGTGAGGCATTAACGGCGGCCTTTAATACGGATCCGGTGGCAGCGGCGGCTTTAGCTGAGCGCGATGTGGGCATTGAAGTAGGCGTGCAAGAGCGCGCCACGCGCCTGCCGCAGATTAATGCAATCGGGAATATGACCACGACGGATTCGCGTGTTAGCACGACTCCGTTTGGGCCTGGTTTCAAAGAACGCTACAACGGCTGGGATGCTGCCGTGCAGCTGCGCCAACCTTTATTTCGCTATGATTTTCTTGCGCGTGGCCGCCGAGCCGACGCACAAGATCAGCTCGCCGAGATGGGCTTTGTTGCGCGCTCACAAGCACTCATGGCGCGCGTCGCCGAACGCTATTTAGGCGTGCTGCAAGCGCAAAATGAAATGACTCTAGCCGAAGCCGAAGCCGAAGCCGTGGCGAAGTCCTTAAGCGATACGCGCAAGCGCTTTGAGGTGCAGCTCATCCCCGGCACTGACTTGAAAGAGGCCCAGGCGCGCAATGACTTAGCGCAAGCCCAGCTGTTATCGGCTAGGCAAAATGTCGCGGCTGCGCGCGATGCGCTTGATGAAAGCACCGGCCGAGGGTATGAGCCCTTAGCCGTGTTGGCCGAAAGCACTGAATTACCGGCACTGAATGAGGCCTCGCCTGAGGCTTGGCTGAAACTGGCCAGCATACATAGCCCATCGCTGTTGAAGGCGCAGGCCAGTCTGGCAGTGGCCGAGGCCAATGTCAGCTCGCAGCGCAGTAAAGCACTGCCGTCATTAGACTTTGTCGCTTCGCATGGCCGGCAAGACCAATCCGACTCACAGGTCGGCGTCGCCGGAAATAGTACTGCCTATGGTATTGAGTTGACGGTGCCTATCTTCGCTAGCGGCGCGAATGTTAGTCGCATTCGTCAAGCGCAAGCGAGCTTGCGCAGCGCTACTGCTGAGCGCGATCGTACTAGCCGTGAGCTTAAGCGCGAGACTCAACGCCTAGTGCGTGATGTGCACACCGCGCAAGCGCAAGCCAGTGCCTATGCGCGCGCCGCGGAGTCGGCGCAAGCGGCCGAGCAAGCCACGCGCTACGGCTACGAAGCCGGCAAGCGCACCATAGTCGATGTGCTCAATGCGCAATCGAGCACGGTGCAAGCGCGTCGCACGCTCGATCAAAGCCGCTATGGCGTGCTGCTAAAAACCTTACAACTGAAGCAGCAAGTGGGCATTCTTACGCCCCACGATATTGCTGCGATAGACACCCTATTAAGCCCTGCGAACTGAGCCGAGGAAACCATGAATAAGCGCATGATGTGGATGCTGGTAATCACTGCGGTCGTCTTTGGCGGTCTCTTTGGCATGAAATGGTTCGGCAATAAAAAGATGAACGAGTATTTCGACAATATGCCGGTGCGAGCAGCGGCGGTGTCGTCGGCGAAAGTAGAGCGCTTAAGCTGGCGCACGACGATATCTGGCGTTGGCACCGTGGTTGCCAGTCAAGGCACACTGATCAGCAGCGAGTCAGGCGGCTTGGTGGCGAAGCTGCACTTTGAGTCGGGCGCGAAAGTACGCCGCGGTGATCTGCTAGTGACCTTGTCGGCTGGCAGTGAGCAGGCTGACCTAGCGCGCTTGCAGTCGCAAGCGACCTTGGCGAAATCGGAATTATCACGCTTACAGCGTTTGTACACGCTAGAGGCTATTTCAAAGTCAGAGCTTGACCGTGCCGAAACTGATTTCCGCGCGTCGCAGTCGGCGGCCGATGGTCAGCGCGCCAAACTGGCGCAAAAGCAAATTCGGGCACCATTTGATGGTCAGCTGGGCATACGCCAAGTCGATGTCGGTCAGTACCTCAAGCCCGGCGAGACCATGGTCACGCTGCAGCAACTCGATCCAGTCTATGTCGATTTTTCCTTGCCCGAGCAAAACGTCTTGCGTGTGGCTGTCGGTCAGTCGGTAAAGATCACCTTGGATGGTCAAAAAGACCGTGAGTTTAATGGTGTAGTGAGTGCTATTGAGCCGCAAGTCGATGTGCAAACACGTAACTTTAAAGTCCGTGCCAATGTCGCTAACCCCGATCGTGCCATGCGCCCGGGGCAGTTTGCTCGCGCTGAAATTGCCTTGCCCGCGGTGCGCAACGTTGTCGTGGTGCCGATTACAGCAGTGAGTTACAACCCCTACGGCAACTCGGTGTATGTGATCGTGAAAGCCCCGGCACAGCCTGCACTTAGTGAAAAGCAGGACCCGGCTAAGGCAGAAAAAGCTGGCGCTGAAAAGGCCGAAGATGACCTGCTTGTGCGTCGTCGTTTCATCAAAACCGGTGAGGCTCGCGGCGATATGGTCGAGATAACTGAAGGCTTAAAGGCCGGCGATGAAGTGGCCACTAGTGGTCTGCTGAAGCTGCAAAATGACGCCAAGGTGATCATCAACAACACCGTGAAGCCATCCGCTTCGACCCATCCGACGCCAGCTGAAAGCTAAGCCGAGACCGCCATGAAATTTACCGATATTTTCATCAAGCGACCGGTGTTGGCGATTGTCGTCAGCCTGATCATTTTATTGCTCGGGCTACGCTCGGCTACCGACTTAAACGTGCGCCAGTACCCTGAGCTGCAGAACGCCGTTATCAATGTGGTGACTACCTATGTCGGTGCTGATGCCGATCTAGTGCAGGGCTTTATCACCACGCCATTGGAGCGTGAAATTGCCTCGGCGCAGGGCATCGACTACATCAAGTCGACTAGCTTGTCGGGTGTGAGCTCGATTCAGGCGTATTTGCGCTTGGACTACGATCCCAACGTGGCGCTCACGCAGGTCGCTGCCAAGGTCAATAAACTGCGCAATCAATTGCCAGAAAACTCGCAGGACTCAATTGTTGAGTTGTCCGTCGGCGACACCACATCAGCGATGTATTTGTCGTTTTATTCCGACATTTTGGATAATAACCAAATCACCGATTATCTGGTGCGCGTGGTCGAGCCCAAACTCGCTACCGTGCCCGGAGTACAGCGCGCACGCATCTTAGGTGATCGCACCTTCGCTATGCGGATCTGGATGAAGCCTGAACGTATGGCCGCTCTTGGGGTGACCGCGAGCGATGTCTATAACGCCCTACGCAGCAATAATGTGTTGGCGGCGCTCGGGGCGACTAAGGGCTCCATGGTGCAAGTCGACTTAACCGCCTCCACTGATCTGAGCACACCGGAAGAGTTTCGTGCGCTGGTGGTGCGCTCTAGCGATGGCGCAATCATCCGCTTAGGCGATATTGCCGATGTCGTGCTGGGCTCGGAAAACTACAATACCGAAGTCTCCTTTAACGGCAAAAGTGCGACCTTCGTGGGCATTGAGGTTGCGCCCGATGCGAACTCACTCGATGTCGTCAAAGACTTGCGCGATAACGTCTGGCCGCAAATTTTGGCACAGCTCCCCGAGGGTCTGAACGCCAATATTCCCTACGACTCCACGCGCTATATTAACGATGCCATCAGCGAGGTTATCAAGACCTTGGTGGAGGCCGTAGCGATCGTCATCGTGGTGATTTATCTATTCTTGGGCTCGCTGCGCAGTGTCTTGATTCCGGCCGTGACGGTGCCGCTGTCGATGATCGGTGCCTGCTTTCTGATGCAGCTGATGGGCTTCTCCATCAACCTGCTGACCTTGTTGTCGATGGTGTTGGCGATCGGCATGGTGGTCGATGACGCCATCATTGTGCTGGAGAATATTCATCGTCACATCGAAAATGGACTGAAGCCCTTCGATGCGGCCATCAAAGGCGCACGCGAGCTGCTGGGTCCGGTGATTGCGATGACCATTACGCTGGTCGCGGTGTATTTGCCCATCGGCTTTATTGGCGGCTTAACCGGCACGCTATTTATTGAATTTGCCTTTACGCTGGCCGGTGCGGTGTTGCTCTCAGGGGTGATTGCTCTGACCTTGTCGCCGATGATGTCGGCGGTGCTATTGCGTTCGCCGAGCGAGGAAAAAGGCAATAAATTTGCTCATTGGCTAGATGCGAAGTTTGATAATTTACGTCGAGGCTATCAGCGTAAATTACACGGCGCGCTCGATGACAAACACGTGATTTTGACTTTTGGCGCTATCGTGCTGGTGTCATGCTTCTTCTTGTTTAAGTCGTCGCCGACCGAACTAGCGCCGGCAGAAGATCAAGGCTTTTTCTTGGTGTTTTCACAAAGTGATTCATTCTCGTCTTTGGATTATCTGACCTCGTTTACCGA
>JBDSQT010000170.1:0-3495 GCA_039929665.1 Paraperlucidibaca sp. | reverse complement strand
GGTCAACACGCTAATGGTGTGCGCATCTTCAAAGCGAGCCTCGCCGTAGTAAAGGTCGACGTCGTTGCGCTCAAAGAAGCGATGGTGCGTGCTGACTTGCGTGTCGATGACTTTGTGCGCGCGCGCGAGTACTTGCGAGAGTGGCACACTCCGAATATCGGCCATGCGCGAAAGTAATGGGTCGCGCCGAAAGCGCATCAAGTTATAGACAGTTTGGCGCAGCGCTTTCGATGGAATGGTGCCCACATGCGCGCAGTTGCCGCCAACTTCGCCGAGCTGATCAATCACCGCCACACGCCGGCCTTCTTTCACTAACTTCATGGCCGCGCCCTCACCTGCTGGGCCAGCACCAATCACTACCACATCGTATCGCGCTAACATGCTAATCCGCCTCATTTGCTAAGTCTTAGACTGGTCATTAGGGTAGTGTTTTTGGCGTCACTTGTCTGGCTTATTCAACCAAAGAACGGCTTTTCAGACCACTGTCGTCAAGCGCAACCTTAGCCAATTTACGCTACACTCAGACACATCTTTAGCATCCCGATGACCCGTCATGAGCAACTCCAGCGAGCCCCTCCCCACTAGTCCCAACCCCGTGCGCATCGAGCCCGGCGTGAAGCTGCGTGGCGCAGAGAAAATGGCGCGTATTCCGGTGAAAATCATTCCCACCGTTGAGATGCCCCGCAAACCCGACTGGATTCGCGTGCGCATCAAAAATCCGGCGGAGGTAGCGCGCATCAAAGGCTTGCTGCGCGAGCAAAAGCTGCACACCGTCTGCGAGGAAGCTGCCTGCCCGAATTTGGCAGAATGCTTTGGCGGTGGCACCGCGACCTTCATGATCATGGGCGATATCTGCACGCGTCGCTGCCCATTTTGCGATGTTGCGCATGGCCGTCCCAATGGCCTCGATGCTGACGAGCCTCGCCATTTGGCCGAAACCGTGGCCAACCTTGGCCTGAAATATGTCGTGGTCACCTCGGTCGATCGGGACGATCTAAAAGACGGCGGCGCGCAACACTTTGTCGACTGCATTATTGCCGTACGCGAGCTTAACCCGCAGACCAAAATGGAAATCTTAGTGCCTGACTTTCGTGGCCGCATGGACATTGCGCTGCGCCTGATCAGTGAATGCCCACCCGATGTCTTCAACCACAACATCGAAACCGTGCAGCGCTTATACAAGGCTATTCGTCCAGGCTCCGACTACCAGCACTCGCTAACGCTGCTGCAACGCTTCAAGCAAGAGCGCCCGGACATTGCCACCAAGTGCGGCCTGATGGTCGGCATCGGCGAGACCGAAGAGGAGATCTTGGCATTGCTCGATGACCTGAAGGCACACGACGTTGATCTCGTCACCATCGGTCAATATCTGCAACCATCGAAGACGCACGCACCGGTCGATCGCTTCGTGCATCCGGATGAATTTGCGCGCTATGCTGCCTATGGCCGTCAACTCGGCTTCCGCAACATTGCCAGCGGCCCGATGGTGCGCTCGTCGTATCACGCCGACCTACAGTTCGCTGGTGTCGATGTGGTGAATTACGGGCTGAATAATTAATGACCATGGCCGAGCGCGACCTCTTCCGCGCGCTCCGCGTAAGCTCAGCAATCGAAATCGCCTCTACCACCGACACAAACATGCGTGCCAGCCGAATCGATATTGGCTGGGCCGCTTGGCGAGCTTGCCTCGAGCCCGCCAAGGCGTCGCTACTTAAGCGCTGGGCTTTCCGCCTCAAATTGTGGCTATATTTTGGGCGGGCACAGTTTCTCGTGCAGGTGGACAACAGTTACCACACCGCCACCAGCGTGCGCATACGCCAGCAGCCCGAACAGGACAATATGGATATTCTGCTGATTCAGTCAGTCAGCTTCTGGCAATGTCTTCGGGGACGCTGGCAGCACCGCCTAAATAAACCTGCACCAATCTGGCGAAAGCACCTAGTCGGCCGAGAAGTCATGATTTCACGCTACCCCAGTGAGCTCGACAGCGCTGCACTGCCACGCGTTGCTCATCTCGGCTACCAAGCCTGCGCCGAAGTACTACTCGATGGCCAGCACGCGAGCCAGCTACCGCTTCGCATCAGCAGCTCACACTAGCGCGTCATTACTGCCCCGGCTTAGCGCTTTAGCGCTGCCTCAGCCGCCGCCAGCGTGGCACGCGTCTCCGCTCGATCTAACTGCAGTACGGCACGCTGAGCTAGCGCCAGCGCCGGCTGCGGACGGCCGCTGCGAATGAGCACGTCGGCCAGATTGTTTAGTAGCCAGGGCGATTCCGGCAGCGCCGTCAAGCCTTCGCGTAACACACGCTCGGCGCTGACCAAACCGGCCTTCTGCTCACTGACCTGCGCCAATGCCAGCCACAACGAGACCTCTTCCGGCCAACGCTGAAGACCCCGACGCAAGCCCGCCAAGGCAAGCTCTGGGGCAGCCGTTTTGGCCATGACCAATAACTGTCGGGTCACTACTGATGAAGATACGGATGCCGGCCATTCAGCCTGCACTGGCAACAAACGAATAGCCCAACGCCCGCTGCGTGACCAAGTACGATCAAACACCGACCAAGTCAGCACCAAGCGCTGCTGCTCGCCAGAACGCAAAATAACCTCGCCACGCACAGCATCTACACCAATGACAACGGCGTAATGCCAGATCGGATACCAAAACAGACCATTATTTTGAAAGACGATAACCGGGCTGCCATCTGCCACTGCTTGCGCAATCACGCGTAAATCCGGCGCTAGTCGCTCAGGCACAAAGCCGCGCAGACGCGACTGAGCGACTAGCTCATCGGTCAGCGTGCCTTCTCGGCCCGGGATGTAAAGTGATGGTGCAAGCTCTTCGGGGGTGACTGGTGAGCCGAGATGCGTCATCACCATGGCCAACGCCGCAGGGCCGCATTCATACTGGCGCTGCGCATAGAAAGGGACGCTGCTGAGCTCTGCCGATTGCGGCGGCTGCACGCGTAAATCAAGCGCCTGCGGTGTCATGCAGGCGCTCAATAACAACGCCAGCAGCACCG
The DNA here is from genome assembly GCA_039929665.1 of Paraperlucidibaca sp. Taxonomy (GTDB): domain Bacteria; phylum Pseudomonadota; class Gammaproteobacteria; order Pseudomonadales; family Moraxellaceae; genus Perlucidibaca. The sequence goes on along the minus strand of JBDSQT010000170.1, from coordinate 476 downwards.
TCAGCCAAAAACTGCTACGGCGCATGCTGGGTTTACTCAACGAACGGAGCGAGTGAACGGGAAGACTTTAGTGAGACCGAGAAGGTCTGTCACCAGTAATACCAAGAAGACAAAGACAATGGCGCCAATGATGCCGCCGCCACCAGCACCGACTTCCGTGGAATCAATTTTCCCCGCTAGGCGCTGCACTTCTTCATCAGATAGCGCCGCAACACGATCTACTGCCTGATCCGCGCTGACGCCAAAGCGCGTCATCTGTGTACGCACATCATCACGTTGTAGCCAATTCACTACCTGTGTGCGCTGGCCGTCAACAGCAGCGCTGTTAGTGCTAGCCTGAAAGGCTTCTGGGGCAATCGGTCCAGCGACTGCCAACACACTCCACGCACTCGTCGTCACAATCAATACACTTGCTGTTGCAGCTCGAATGAACTTATTCATTTTTATAACTCCATGGATGGCGTGGTAAATATACC
>JBDSQT010000169.1:0-11745 GCA_039929665.1 Paraperlucidibaca sp. | reverse complement strand
TACTTGATCCGGGCTTAGCGTTCGGCACCGGCACACACCAAACCACCGCACTGTGCATGGAGTGGTTAGATAGCCTCGACCTGCACGATAAAGTCGTCGTCGACTACGGCTGTGGCTCGGGCATTTTAGCGGTCGCCGCCCTGCTCTTGGGGGCGCGTGAAGCCTGGTGCGTTGATCTTGATCCGCAAGCGCTCACTGCCACGCAAAGCAATGCCGAGCGTAACGGTGTCGCTGATCGCCTGCGCGTGTTTATGCCAGAAGACATGCCTAGCGACTTTAATAATGGCGAAGGCGCCGATGTCGTCGTGGCCAATATTTTAGCCGGGCCATTGGGTCAACTAGCACCGCTGCTCGCGGGCTACTGCAAGCCTAATGGTGAGATTGCGCTGTCGGGCATCATCTTTTCGCAAACCGATGAGCTGCGTGTGATTTATGAGCAATGGTTTACCATGGACGGCCTCGCCACGCGCGATGAAGACTGGTGCCGACTATCGGGCCGCAAACACGCCTAAACGCCAACACCCCGCTTTGCCGAGATGATGACGCCATGACTACACCTAGCGATAACAGCCCGCCGATCGAGCGCAGCAACCCCATTGCGGACCTATACCGCATGGAGCTGCCGGTTGAGCTTGAGGCGGCGCCTACGTCCGTGCGGCAATGGCCATGGCTGTTGCTCGCCAGCGTGGCGGGTCTATTGGTCGTCGCGCAAAGCTTGTACTTAAGCCAGCAGTTTTGGCTGCAACAGCCCTTGGTACGCAGCGTCCTCACGCCGGCCCTAGACCGTATCGGCTACACGCTCAATCGCCCCATTCTACCCAGCGCATGGGAAGTCACCGGACTCAACCTAAGTGCTGAGCCCAGCAGCGCCACGGTCTGGCACCTCGATGCCGTGCTGAGTAATCGCGCACGCATTTTGCAGCCTTGGCCCACGCTGCAAGTCAGCCTGCGTGACTGGCAAAATAGCTTAGTCGGCCGCCGTGACATTGCTGCTGCCGACTACTTACCCGCAGGGCTTTCGCCTAAGTTTGCTCCGAGCGCACTCATTGCCTCAGACCAGCCCGTACGCATCCGTGTTTCGGTAGCACTTGAACCTGGCGCCGATGGCCGCTACCCAGTGTTTGAGCAAGCCGAGCTAAAAGCACTGCCATGAATAAGCAGCTAAGCAACTTTTTGCGCCCACTGCAGATCGGACCCTACCGACTCGATGTGCCGCTGGCTCTGGCTCCGATGGCTGGCGTCACCGATCGGCCATTTCGCCAGCTCTGCCGTGAGTTGGGTGCAGGCCATTTGGTGTCGGAAATGGTGACTTCCGAAACACGCCTGTGGGACTCGCAAAAGTCACGCTTTCGTCTTGACCATAGCGGTGAGCCGGGCCCAATTACCGTGCAAATCGTGGGCTTCGATCCGGCCATGATGGCCGAAGCCGCCCAGCTAAATGTTGCCAATGGCGCACAAATTATTGACATCAATATGGGTTGTCCGGCGAAGAAGGTCTGTAATCGCTTGGCCGGTTCAGCCCTGATGCAGGATGAGCGCTTGGTCGCTGATATCTTGCAGGCCGTGGTCGCCGCAGTCGATGTGCCGGTGACCTTAAAAATCCGCACCGGCTGGGCCCGCGATGCGCGCAATGGCGTTAACATCGCACGCATCGCAGAAGATGCTGGTATTGCCATGCTCGCCGTGCACGGCCGCACGCGCGAAGACAAATACCTAGGCGATGCCGAATACGACACCATTGCCGCGATTAAAGCCGCAGTGAACCTCCCTATTTTAGCCAATGGCGACATCACCACACCAGAAAAGGCGCGCTTCGTCTTTGAGCACACCGGATGCGATGGTATAATGATCGGCCGTGGCGCCCATGGGCGCCCGTGGTTATTTCGCGAGATCCAGCACTACCTCAGCACAGGCCAGCAACTACCGCCCATTTCGTGGGCGGAGCGGGAAGCTATTGTGTTGCAACATCTGGATAGCCTGCATGAGTTTTATGGGCCGGGTCTCGGCGTGCGCTTTGCACGCAAACACATGTCTTGGTACGCCGAGCACATGCCCAATGGACGCGCCTTGAGCCGTCCGTTTAATGCCTTAACGGATGCCGACCAGCAGCGACGCTTGGTCAGTGAATTTTTTTCGCACCTGAGCGCGCAACCCCAACCCGGTTGCGCGGCATAGCGTGCTTTTGCCACTTGTGAGAGTTTTGCATGGACATGTCTGTCATTAAAAAGCCGTTAACCAGCACCAGCACCCGCCCAAACCAAACCTTGCGCGATCACGTTGAGCTGGCCATGCGCAACTATTTCGCCCACCTCGACGGCGAACGCGCCAGCGATGTCTATGAAATGGTCTTGGCCGAAGTCGAAACACCACTCCTTGAAGTTGTGCTCGAATATACCCGTGGCAACCAAACGCGCGCCTCAGAAATCCTCGGCCTAAACCGTGGCACTTTGCGCAAAAAACTCAAACAACACGGCCTGATGAACTAAGTCACTACTGCTGAGTGGCGCGAGCCTCTCGTCTGACTATTTGAGTAAGCCACCCATTTGTGAGAGCCAACATGACCCAACGCGTGCAACGTGCCCTATTAAGTGTTTCCGATAAATCCGACTTAGTACCATTTGCTCGCGGGCTCGCCGATGCTGGCGTGGCGCTGCTATCAACTGGCGGCACTTATCAGTTGCTACGTCGTGAAGGCATTGCCGTTACCGAAGTGTCGGATTACACCGGCTTTCCGGAAATGATGGATGGTCGCGTCAAAACCCTGCACCCGAAAATTCATGGCGGCATCTTAGGTCGTCGCGGCCAAGACGATGCCGTGATGAGCGAGCATGATATTGGCGGTATCGACTTGGTCGTGGTGAACCTCTACCCCTTTGCCGCAACGGTGGCTAAAGCCGATTGCACACTGCCCGATGCCATTGAAAACATCGATATCGGTGGGCCAACCATGGTGCGCTCAGCGGCGAAAAACCATGCCCACGTTGGCATCGTGGTCAGCGCCAGCGACTACGATCGTGTGCTCGCTGAGATTCAAGCCGATGGCGGTCTGTCACAGACCACGCGCTTTGATTTAGCCGTGAAAGCCTTTGAGCACACTGCGGGCTATGACGGCATGATCGCCAACTACTTAGGCGCCTTAGTCGGTGAAAAGCCGGCCGACCTAAACGCACGCGACACCTTCCCGCGCACCTTCAATAGCCAGTTCATCAAGGCGCAAGAATTGCGCTATGGCGAAAACCCGCATCAGCGCGCGGCGTTTTATATTGAATCGGTTGGTCGCGAGGCCAGTGTTGCCAGTGCCGTGCAGCTGCAAGGTAAAGAGCTGTCATACAACAATATCGCGGACACCGATGCCGCACTCGAGTGCGTGAAAGGCTTTGCTAAGCCGGCTTGCGTCATTGTTAAGCATGCTAATCCCTGTGGTGTATCGGTCTCCAGCGATGGCATTTTGGCAGCTTATGAGCTGGCCTATGCCACCGATACCGAGTCAGCCTTTGGCGGCATCATTGCCTTCAACCGCGAGCTCGATGCGGCCACGGCGCAAGCCATTGTCTCGCGCCAATTTGTTGAAGTGATTATTGCGCCTAGCATTACGCCCGAAGCCTTAGCGATTACCGCGACCAAGCAAAACGTACGTGTTTTGGCCTGCGGCGAACTGCCAGCCATAGACGCCCGTGCCAGCCAATGGGACTTCAAGCGCGTCAATGGCGGCTTACTCGTGCAAGATCAAGACATGGGCATGATCGGCAGCGATGACCTAAAAGTTGTCACTAAGCGCGCACCCACTGAAGCAGAAATTCACGATCTGATTTTCGCGTGGAAAGTCGCTAAATACGTAAAATCCAATGCCATTGTTTACGCGAAAAATCGCCAGACTATCGGCATCGGCGCAGGCCAAATGAGTCGCGTCAATTCCGCCCGCATTGCTGCTATTAAGGCCGAGCATGCCGGCCTGCCCGTACCGGGCGCGGTGATGGCATCGGATGCGTTTTTTCCGTTCCGCGATGGCATCGATAACGCGGCGAAAGCAGGCATTGTCGCGATCATTCAGCCCGGCGGCTCAATGCGCGATAATGAAACCATTGCCGCCGCCGATGAAGCCGGCATTGCCATGGTGTTCACCGGCATGCGTCATTTCCGCCATTAATTAGCCGAGACTTACGATGAAAATTTTACTCTTAGGCTCCGGCGGTCGCGAGCACGCACTAGCCTGGAAAATGGCTCAAGATAGCCGCGTTAACACCGTATTTGTAGCGCCTGGCAATGCCGGCAGCGCCACCGAGCCCAAGTGTGAAAATGTCGCTCTAGACATTCTCGACAATGCCGCGCTGGTGAGCTTTGCTAAAGAGCAGGGTATCGATCTCACCGTGGTCGGCCCCGAAGCGCCTCTGGTCAATGGCGTAGTAAATGCTTTCCGCGCCGAAGGCCTGCGTATTTGGGGACCAACTCAACACGCCGCCCAGCTCGAGGGTTCAAAAGCCTTTGCCAAAGATTTTTTAGCCCGTCACGACATACCCACCGCGTTCTACCAAGTCTTTACCGAGACCGATGCGGCCTTGGCCTATGTGCGTGAAAAAGGCGCACCGATCGTCATCAAAGCTGACGGCCTCGCCGCTGGCAAAGGCGTGATTGTTGCGATGACTTTAGCGGAAGCCGAGGACGCCATTGTCGACATGCTCTCGGCTAATAAATTTGGCAACGCCGGCTCACGCGTGGTGGTGGAAGAGTTTCTCGCCGGCGAAGAAGCCTCATTTATAGTCATGGTCGATGGCGATAACGCGCTTGCCATGGCCACTAGCCAAGACCACAAACGCATTGGCGATGGTGATACCGGCCCTAACACTGGTGGCATGGGCGCTTACTCGCCCGCCCCCGTGGTCACGCCTGAAGTCCATGCTCGCGTGATGCGCGAAGTCATCGAGCCAACTGTCGCTGGCATGAAGGCCGAAGGTCACGACTACACCGGCTTCCTATACGCCGGCTTAATGATTGATGAGCAAGGCGCCGCGAAGGTCATCGAATTTAACTGCCGTTTTGGCGACCCCGAAACACAGCCAATCATGATGCGCCTGCAAAGCTCATTGGTTGAGCTTATCGAGGCCGGCATCGATGGCAACTTAGCCAACACCACCGCGAGCTGGGATGCGCGTGCGGCATTGGGCGTGGTGATGGCCGCTGAAGGCTATCCAGGCGATATTCGCACCGGCGATGTCATTGACGGCTTGGGTCAAGAAGCCACCGGCGCAAAAGTATTTCATGCCGGCACTCAGTTGCGTGATGGCCACGTCGTTACCAGTGGCGGCCGCGTGCTCTGTGCAACAGGTTTGGGCGAGACTGTGCAAGCCGCCCAACAAGCGGCCTATGCGGAGATTGCTAAAATTCAGTGGCCGGGCGAAACGCATCGCCAAGACATCGGCTATCGTGCCGTTGAGCGGGAGACCGAAGGGTCACGCACGAGCCGCTAAACTCGCACGCCTTCTCGCTTCAGCAGTGCTATAATCGCGCGCTCAAATAGGCACTGGCACGAGCGAGAATCACTATGGATGAGGCACTGCGTAAGGCGGCTCTGGACTATCACGAGTTTCCCCAGCCCGGCAAAATCAACGTCACGCCAAGTAAGCAGCTGGTCAATCAGCGCGACTTGGCACTGGCCTACTCGCCCGGTGTCGCGGCACCTTGTGAAGAAATCCAACGTGACCCATCCACTGTCTCGCGCTACACCGCGCGCGGCAACCTCGTCGCCGTCATCACCAACGGTACTGCCGTGCTCGGCTTGGGCGATATTGGCCCACTCGCGTCGAAGCCGGTGATGGAAGGCAAAGGCGTGCTCTTTAAAAAGTTCGCTGGCATCGATGTGTTTGATATCGAAATCAATGAGCGCGACCCTGACAAGCTGGTCGATATCATTGCCTCACTTGAACCCACGTTCGGTGGCATTAATCTCGAAGACATTAAAGCGCCTGAGTGCTTTTATATCGAGCGTAAGCTCCGCGAGCGCTGCAAAATTCCCGTTTTTCATGACGACCAGCATGGCACCTCGATCATCGTTGGTGCGGGCTTATTAAACGCCTTGCTGCTGTCGAATAAAAAAATTGAAGACATCAAAATTATTTGCTCAGGTGCCGGCGCTGCCGCCATTTCTTGCTTAAATTTATTGGTGTCCTTGGGCGCGACCCGAAGCAACATTTTCGTCTCTGACTCAAAAGGCGTTATCCATACTGGGCGTAGCAACTTAGACGCCAGTAAACAGCTTTACGCGCAAGACACCGATGCGCGCACTTTGGCAGACCTATTTCCAGGCGCTGATATGTTTTTGGGCCTGTCTACAGCAGGCATCGTCACGCAAGACATGGTGAAAACCATGGCCGCTGACCCCATAATTTTTGCCTTAGCCAACCCAACGCCGGAAATTTTACCTGAGCTGGCCAAGGCCGTACGCCCAGACGCCATTATTGCAACCGGTCGCTCGGATTACCCGAACCAGGTCAACAACGCGCTGTGCTTCCCTTATATTTTCCGTGGTGCGCTGGACTCCGGCGCCACCACCGTCAATGAAGAGATGAAGATCGCCTGCGTCTACGCCATCTCAAAAATGGCCCACGTGGAATCTTCCGATGCCGCTGCCTATAGTGGCTCGCCCAGCAGCTTTGGCCGTGAGTATTTAATCCCCGGCCCACTGGATCCTCGCCTAATCATGGCGATTGCACCGGCCGTTGCCCAAGCCGCGATGGACTCAGGTATTGCCACGCGTCCGATCACTGATTTCGCCGCCTATCGTCAGCGTTTATCTGAATTTGTCTATAATTCGGCCTTCCTCATGAAGCCCGTATTTGCTGCGGCCAAAGCCTCGCCCAAACGCATTGCCTATTGCGAAGGCGAAGACCCACGCGTGCTGCGTGCCGCGCAAATCGCTGTTGATGAAGGCATCGCTATCCCTGTACTGATTGGTCGCACCAGCGATATTAATCAGCAAATCAAAGAGCTCGGCCTGCGCATTCGCCCTGGCCATGATGTCGAAATCGTTGATCAAGACAATATCGCGCGCTACGAAGAGTTCTGGAAGCACTACTTATCGCTGATGGAGCGTCGTGGTATTGGTCTCGAACTAGCGATGCGCGAAGTACGTCGTCGCACCACGCTGATCGGCTCCATGCTGGTTCATTTTGGTGATGTCGATGGCATGATTTGCGGCACTTTCGCCAATTACGACTTGCACCTACGTTACGTCAGTCGCGTCATTGGCCTGTCTGATGATGCGCAGAACTACGCCGCGCTCAACGTACTCATGCTGCAAGACATGACGCTGTTCATTACTGACACCTATGTCAATCCAGACCCAACAGCCGAGCAGCTCGCCGACATCACGCTGAAAGCCGCTGAAGTGGTTCGCAACTTTGGCCTGACACCAAAAGTCGCGCTATTGTCGCACTCAAACTTCGGCACCGATGACACGCCCAGTGCACGTAAAATGCGCGCTACGTTTGCCCTGCTGCAAACCCTGGCCCCCGACTTAGAAGTCGATGGCGAGATGCATGGCGACGCCGCGCTGAACGAACATGTACGCAATAAGGTATTCCCCAATGCGCGTCTCAAGGGTCCGGCTAACCTGCTCATCATGCCCAATCTTGACGCCGCTAACATTGCCTTTAACTTGCTGAAAACATCCAGCGGCAATGGCGTGACCATTGGCCCGATTTTGCTAGGTGCTAAGCGCCCTGTGCACATCCTGACGCCAACCGCGACCGTGCGACGTATCGTTAACATGACAGCGGTAACGGTGGCCGAGGCGATTGCTCGCGGCTAAGCTTGCTTGGATGCCTTAAGCGACTAAGGCAATACGGTTTGCAGCAGGCATTGCTCGCTGCGCAAATCGATATACGCCTGCTCACTGCCTCTGGGGTAGATGCGCAGGCGTAAGCTGGCAAATGGCGTGACACGCAAAGTGCGCGCCAGCCAGCGATTGCGCGCATCGCTCAACTCCAACCATGGCGTGATGCGTGGATTACCGCCATCTGCGTGGATATGCAGACGAAAATCATCGTTCACCAGCGTGGCAATCCATCGATAATCATCAAACTCCGGCGCATCCGTGGTGGCATTGGGTAGCCAGCGATCAAAGCGATAATCGCGGCCACCAACACTGACCTGTGCCTGCACGATAGTCATGGGGGCACGACGCCCCACTGCTGGCGCCAACCATTGCCCCATAGCAACAACGCTGGCCCTAGCCTGGCCGTCGAAATCAACACATTGCAACTGCGCGCTACCCATAGCGGCGAGTCGGCTATGGCACTGCCACTGACCACCGGTGGCGCGCCCATCAAGGCCTAGCGCTGGGGCAGCGGTTTTGCTTGGCGGCGTGAACAGCCACTGACCATCCCGCGTGTGGGCTTGAGCCTTTAGCGCGCCCAATGGGCTACGCAAGGTGGCGCGCTGTGGCACTTGCAGCACACTTGCACTAGAGGTTTGCGCCTGACCATCGGGGCCAAAAAAACGCGCGCGCTGCACGCCGTCACGCTCGCTCAGAAAGCTTCCGGATGGCCAGCTTTGTTCCGTCATGGCCCAGTCACCACGCTCACGCCAACGCGCTAAATCAGCACCGACTAAGGCGCGCCCATCATGCAGGCAATGCACGCGCGGCAGGCCCTGACGCGAGAACAGCGCCAAGGCCACACGTAATTGCGCCTGTCGGCGTAGCGGATGAACCACGGTGTATTGCTGAAGCCAATAGGCGGTGTCGGCAGAGGTATTTAAGCCCCAGCGCACATGCTCATCGAAGCCACCCACCCAAGCCGGCTGCTTGGCGGGCAGTGAGTCTGTTGCGGTCATTAACGCTCATCTACATTAGGAAGAAATGCTACGCGCGGAGCCTTATCACGGCGATGGTGGCCAAAATGCACCTCGAGGCGTAGCGTCAACGAGGGTAGCGTATCCCAATCTCGCTCACGCGTCTGTGTCAGCCGAGGCTCGATCTCATAAAACAACCACTCGCGTAGAAACTGCTGGCGATAGCGCAGCCAGACATGGCGCGAACGCTCTTGCCAGCCATCGCTCACCCCCTCTTGACCCGCCCCGAAGGCGGCACTACTACTGGTACTGAGTGCTCGACTGAAGACTGCGCCACGCGACCAAAATGTCCCATCAATAGCGTTATCCTGTTGGTAGTCGAGCTGATGGTAGAGCGTAAACACACTGTCATCTTGCAGGGCATGGTTGTAGTCGAGCGTGTTGATGGCGCGTACTTTCTCTTTTGCGCTGTAGCGCAGGCTTTGCGTAAACCGCACTTGGTCATCAGTACTGATCGCATAAGAGCTAGCAAAGCGGCCGCGTACGAAAACATCCGGCCCCGATCGCACGCCCGCATCGGTCTCGATACGCATGCGTTCTAGATTCACTAAAAGCCATCTCAACGCTAGCGCGGACTCATTGACGGTGGGGATGCTACGTAGCGAGTTAGCTTCTTTACTCTCATCCTCAAAAACCAAGGACAAGCGCTTGCTTAGTCGAGGCAAAGCCACTTGCGCTCTCAGGCGTAAGGCCGCTGTCAGGTCGCCTTTATCATCAATGGTAAATTCAGAGATCGCGCGCAACGCCAACGAAGCACGCTCATCCATTTCGGGATGGCCCAGCCAATCATCAAGCCAGCGCACCGTCGATAGCGCACGCAGCTCTATCAGGCAATGTGGGTAGTCGGCCCAACCCAATAGATCGCCTGCACTATCGCGAACTACGCACGGCTCAGGCTCAGTGCTAGGTGAAAAATCTGCGGCATTACTCGCTGACTGCACGCTAAGTAGCAGCCCGAGGCTTAACACAGCCATCCATTTACGCTGAATATTCACGACTGCCCCTCCCGATGGACTGCCTAATGTCAGGCTGGCACACCGGGAGATTACTTTCCAGTAAGATTTACAGCAGTTAAGTTGTTGAAAGGTGGTTAAAAAGTAGCCTTTATTTAAAAGCGCTCAGCGCTTAATGCCATGAGTGGCGCCGCACCGCCACGGATAAAGGCTAGGCGCATCGCTAACTCAGGCAACATTCGACTAAAGAAGAACTCACCAACACGACGTTTATCGGCGTAGAAGTCGTCGGCTTTTCCCTGCGCCGCCTGCAGCATGAGCAACCACATATGGGCATAGCAGAGCAGACCGAAAGCATGCAGGAAGTCGACAGCGGCGGCGTTGATTTCATCCGCATCTTGCGCGCTGGCAGCGATTAGGTCGTCGGTAGCCTGAGCGATGGCATCGGCGGCATCGGCGGTGGCTTGCGCCATGGAACTTAAGCCACTATCGCCCTGTACCGCTGCGATTAATTCACGAACTTCGCTGAGATAGCTATGCACAAAAGCGCCACGATTTTTCACCAGCTTGCGACCGACCAAGTCCATAGCTTGGATGCCATTGGTGCCCTCATAGATTTGCGCAATACGGGTGTCGCGCACCAACTGCTCCATGCCCCATTCGCGCACATAGCCATGACCACCGAACACTTGCTGCGCCTCAACACAGGCCTCGAAGGCCTTATCGGTCAAGAAGGCCTTAGCCACCGGCGTCATCAGCGCGACACGGTCAGCGGCTTGCGCACGCTCTTCAGCGTCATCGCTATATTTGGTCAGATCAAGATAGCGAGAGACATACATGGCGAAGCAACGACCGGCTTCGTTATGCGCACGCACATTGAGTAACATGCGGCGAACATCAGGATGCACCAGTAAACTGTCGGCGGGCTTATCAGGCTGAGCGGCGCCTTTGGCGGAACGACCCTGCAGACGATCTTTGGCATAGGCCGCAGCATTTTGATACGCCACCTCGGATGCACCGATGCCCTGCAGGCCCATCGATAAGCGCTCGTAGTTCATCATGACAAACATGGCTGCCAAGCCTTGGTTGATCTCGCCGACTAACCAGCCCTTGGCGGCATCGAAGTTCATCACGCAGGTCGCCGAGGCCTTGATACCCATTTTGTGCTCGATACTGCCCGCTGCCACCGGGTTGCGCGCACCCAAGCTGCCATCGTCATTGACTAAAAATTTCGGCACCACAAACAGCGAAATACCTTTCGAGCCTGCCGGCGCAGCCGCGTTGCAGCGCTTCATGGAACCCGTCGCGCAACGAGGCGCCCTTGCCTTGGCGCTCGCTGTGCCGCAACAGCGTGACCGGAAGATCGGCGATGCGCTCGGCGGTGCCGTCATCCGAGCCGTCGTCGATCACGATCACCTGCGCGCAATGCCGCAGTACGCCGGATACCACGTCGCGGATGCGCAGTACCTCGTTCAACGCCGGAATGACCACCGCCACGTTGTCGCGATGCAGCGGCCTCGAGGCAGCCGCAAGCATGCCCTGGGGAAGTGGGGATCGCGGCTCAGGCATGCGCCAGTTCCACCCGCAGCAGTTGTGACGGCCCGGCCTGAAGCACCGCGAGGTCGCCACCGGTAGCCAGTGCATCGAACAGCGGCAGCATCGGCGACATCGCATTGCCCGGCAACAGGCGCGCCAGTGGTCCGCGCGCGGCCACCCGCTTGCCGGCCGTGAGGGTGGCGCGCAGACGATCCCCGCTGCCGGCGTCACGGGTCAGCACCAGCGCGCCACCGAGCAAGCCTTCGGTATTCTCGATCGGGCCCAGCGGCCCCGGCGCATCGCCATCGTAGGCGACCAGCAGCACCGCCTCGGTGCCGGTGGCGAGCTGGGTCAGGGCCTCGATCAGGCCCTGGGCGAAGGTCGCATCAAACGCACTGATCGCGGTCGT
>JBDSQT010000168.1:0-15415 GCA_039929665.1 Paraperlucidibaca sp. | reverse complement strand
GTTCCCGTTTGTACGGCTTTTACCGCCACCCGTTGATTTTTGCCAAGTAGCAAGCGCAGCTGATACCAGCGCTCCAAGCAAAACGCCTTGCCCTCAGAGACAGACCAAGCACGCTGAAACAAAAACTTTGTTGCCGCTACTGAGTCTGGCGAGCGAGTCGCAATGCTCGCGGCCAATGCGCGCGCGGCACTTAATGGGTCAGCATGCGTTTCAGTGACCAAGCCCCAGCCTTTAGCCTGCTCAGCGCTAAAAACTTCTGCCGTCATCGATAACCGTTTCGCAATATCCATCGGCACCAACTCACGCAAACTCACGGTACCCGACATGTCCGGTACCAAGCCCCATTTCGCTTCCATGATCGACAGCTCGCAATCAGGCGTGGCTAAGCGAAAATCGGCTGCCAAGGCAATTTGCATGCCGGCGCCATAGCAGCGGCCATGCAGTACCGCAATCACTGGAACGGGCAAGCGTCGCCACACCCACGCGACTTCTTGGAAATTATTGGTGCGACGCCAGAGTGGGCGCCAAAAGTGCCGTGCCATATTGTGTGGCTTAGCCATAAAGCTGGGGATATTTAAGCCGCTACAAAAGCTCGGCCCCTCGCCATGAATTATCACCGCTCGCAAGCCCTTATCACCGGCCAGGGCACGACCAGCGGCAATCAGCTCAGTCAGCGTATCGACACTCACCGCGTTATGCTTCTCTGCACGCGCCAAAATTACTTCCGCGATGTCACCGTGTCGCTCAACTCGAATTGCTGCCATGGTTCCGTCTCAGCCTAGGTCATCTTGCTGACAAGATTAGCAGATGACTGCCATCACAAGGGCATCATGCAGTAAACTACGCGCGCTCTTGCACGGCCTTAGCCATTCGCCAGGCTGTGCATGCCACACACCGATTTAGGATCTGTTATGAATCTTCGTTTAGCCCTGCCCTTGGTGTTGAGCCTTGCCTCCGCCCCCGCACTGGCCTTTGTTATTCCAAACCCACCCGTACTCGATAATAAGTCCTCTATTTTGATCGACTTTGCCTCTGGTCAAGTGCTCACCGACAACAATTCCGACATGCCGGTCGAGCCGGCATCATTGACCAAAATGATGACCAGCTACATCGTCGAACGCGCCCTAGACTCAGGCCGTCTGAAAGAAACCGATATGGTAGGTGTCAGCGAACATGCCTGGTGCCGCGGCTCTAGCAGCGAATCGTGCATGTACTTACCCCTCAATGGGCAAGCCAGCGTTATCGACATGCTGCGCGGCGTGATCATTCAGTCCGGTAACGATGCATCGAAAGCTTTGGCCGAACACATGGCCGGCTCCGAGCCCGCATTCGCCGAGATCATGAATGCCGAAGCCAAGCGCTTGGGCATGAAAAACACTCACTTTATGAATGCCACAGGCCTACCCGACCCAGCGCACGTGACCACCGCGCGTGACATGGCCATCTTGGCGCGCGCCATCATCAAAGATAGCAATAAGTACTATCCGATCTACTCGGAAAAGTCTTTTACTTACAATGGTATTAAGCAGGGCAACCGTAACGCCCTGCTGTACACAGACCCAACCGTTGATGGCCTAAAAACCGGCCACACCAATGCCGCCGGCTACTGCCTCGTGGCATCAAGCCAGCGCAGTACCATGCGTCTGATTGCTGCCGTGATGGGCACCACCAGCATGCAAGCGCGTGCCGACCAGGTACGTGCCTTACTAAACTGGGGCTTTAGCAGCTACGAGAGTGTGACGCCGATGAAAGCTGGCACCGTGCTCTCCGATGCTCCGGTCTGGTTTGGCGTCGCTGACAGCGTCAAAGTAGGCTTGGCCGAGGACTTATCGCTGACCTTGCCACGTGGCAAAAAAGACGCTGTGGAAGCGAAAACACGTCTGCAGCCAGAGCTCGATGCCCCTATCGCGAAAGGCCAAGTCGTTGGCGAAGTGGTGGTTAGTGTGGATGGCAAAGTAGTCGCAACACAGCCATTGGTAGCCCTAGAAGCAGTTGAGGAGGCTAATGTGGTGGTGCGCTTGTGGCATTACCTTAAGCGCTTTCTGACCAACCTGTTTTAAGGTTCTGACTTAGCACAACGAGGCCGGCCATGACTGAGCGTCCCACCGACATTAAGCACGAAGAGCTATGGCAGTTCCCCATGGACTACCCTTTAAAGGTCATGGGTGAGGCTCACCACCCCATGGCGCAAATCGTGGCTGACCTCATCTGCCGCTTTGTGCCCAGCTTCGACCCGGCAACAGTCGAAATGCAGACTTCGTCGAAGGGCAAGTACGTGTCCATTCGCGTGGTTTTTCATGCTGAGCGCAAAGAGCAGATTAACGATATTTACGCCGCGCTCGCCGCTGAGCCGGCCATTCGTTTAGTGCTCTAAATCATGGCGCGTCCTTGGTCTATCCGCCGCCTAGCAGAAGTCGACTACACCGACAGCTATGCGGCCATGAAGGCCTATACCGAGACGCGTGATGCCGATAGCAGCGACCAACTCTGGCTACTTGAGCACGCACCGGTCTATACCCAAGGTCAGGCCGGAAAACCAGAGCATGTCTTGCTCTGCGGCGACATTCCCATTGTGCAGAGTGATCGTGGCGGCCAAGTGACCTATCACGGGCCAGGCCAGCTGGTGGGCTATTTACTCGTTGATATCGATCGCATTGGCGTCAATACGCGGCAGTTTGTTGAGCGCGTAGAAGATGCACTCACCGACGCCATTCGCTCCTTTGGTATTGCCGCTGAAGCCAATCGCGAAGCTCATGGTGTTTACGTGCAGGGTCGCAAAATGGCCTCACTGGGCCTGCGTATTCGTCGCGGCCGTAGCTACCACGGCTTCTCACTCAATGTCGCCATGGATATGCAGCCGTTTTTAGGCATCAACCCCTGCGGCTACGCGGGGCTCGTCATGTGCCAACTGCGCGACGAGCTCGCCACAGATCATCCTGCTCGTACGCTTTGCGATACAGACCTGCTCAGTGCCGTCGCTGACGCTTGCTGCAAGGCGCTGAGCCAGCACTTCCCCGAGCTCGACCTTAGTCTAAGCAGCCCTCCCTAGACAGTCAGAAGCGCATATACCATAGTCCTAGGTCGTCTTTGTCACTAATGGAATGGCGATATGCCGCCTTGGCTTTTGCCCTTTGTGTCGATTCTCTATGTGTCACTGCTGTTTGCGGTGGCGTATTGGGGCGACCATCACAGCCCACGTCTATCTCCGCGCCAACAAGGCATTATTTATAGCCTGACGCTCGCGGTGTATTGCACCTCCTGGACATTTTACGGCGCGGTGGGCGTCACCGTGACCAGTGGCTGGGGCTATCTGCCCATTTACCTCGGCCCACTGCTGTTCATTATTTTCGCGCGTGGCCTGATGGAGCGCTTAGTGCTGATCAGCAAAGCGCAATCGATCACCAGCATTGCTGACTTTATTTCTGCGCGTTATGGCAAGGCACAGCACTTAGCCGCCGCCGTCGCGCTGATCGCGGTCATCGGCGCACTACCCTACATCGCCCTGCAACTTAAAGCCGTCGCGATGAGTGTCAATGTGCTCAGCGCGGCCGGCCTCAGCAGCCCCTTCCCAACCAGCGACACCGCGCTGTGGATCAGCTTTATCATGGCGGCCCTAGCTATCCTGTTTGGGACGCGGCACATCGCGGCCACCGAACATCATCAAGGCCTAATGCTAGCGGTAGCGCTGGAGTCTGTGGTCAAACTCGTCGCGCTGATGGCCATTGGCCTGTTTGCGCTTTTTCAGTTCGACGCCCTACCCAGCGGCTGGGTCAACTCCCCCGCGCTCGATCAGCTCGCGCGCCCGCGCGACTTGCCACAAGGTTTTTTAGCGCAAGTCTTATTGGCTTTTTTAGCCATGGTTTGCCTGCCGCGGCAATTTCATGTCGGTGTTGTCGAGTGCAATGATGTCCGTCATGTCCGCCAATCACACGGCTGGTTTGGTGGCTATTTATTACTAATCTCCATCGCCGTGTTACCGATTGCCGTGATGGCTTTGCTCGATCCGCGCCTTGCCGCCATCCATCCCGATCTCGCAGTACTCGCCCTGCCCTTGGCTGCCAATCACCAAGCACTAGCCGTATTTGCCTTTATTGGCGGCTTCTCAGCCGCCGCCGGCATGATTATTGTCGCCAGCGTCGCGCTCTCGACAATGATCACCAACGACCTGATCGTGCCGATATTGCTGCGCTCACGGCGCTTCGGCCAACGCTTAGCGCTGCGATTATTGCTGATTCGCCGGCTCTCCATCATCGGCCTAACGCTACTAGGCTATGGCTATTACCGCGTCATTGAAGAGTTTTCTCAGCTCGCATCGGTTGGCCTCTTGTCGTTTTCAGCGGTCGCGCAATTTGCCCCGGCCCTACTCGCCGGCCTGTTTTGGCGCGGCGGCAGTCGTCAAGGCGTGATGACCGGCTTAATTGTCGGCACCAGTGTCTGGGCCTACACCTTGATGATGCCTGCCATGCTGCCAGCCATGGGCTTTAACTCCAGCTGGCTCAGCCAGGGCCCGTTTGGCTTGAGCTGGCTGCAGCCGCAGGCGCTATTTTATCTGGAAGGATGGGATCCGCTCACCCACGGCGTGTTCTGGTCTTTACTGGCCAATATCAGCTGCTTTGTGGTGGTGTCGTTGCGCTTTCGCCCCGGCATCAGCGAGCAGCTTGAAAGTAGCTACTTTCTCGACCCCTTTACCGCACCAAGCCAACAGCTGCACACCGAGGAGTGGCAGCGCGTGCCCCTTAGCGAGCTGCATGCACTGGCCTCCCGCATCCTAGGCGAAGAGGCGACCAATCAAGCCTTTGAGCAATTTGCCCGTGGTCGTGGCCAACAACTAGATCTGCGCCGCTCAGCCAGTCGTGCATGGGTACACTTTACTGAGCGACTACTGGCCGGCGCCATGGGCGCGGCATCATCACGAGCGATTTTGACCACCGCGCTACGTGGCAGTGGCTTGGAGATTGGCCAAGTCGTGGCCTTGCTCGATCAAAGCTCGCAGCTGCAACGCTTTAATCGCGGCGTGCTGAACACCATGATGGAGCATATCGAGCAAGGCATTAGCGTGGTCGATGCCGAGATGCGTTTGGTGGCGTGGAACCGGCGCTATATAGAGCTATTTGACTACCCCGATGGCATGGTCTACCCCGGCTGCCCAGTGTCTGATCTGATTCGCTATAACGCTGAGCAAGGTGAATGCGGGCCAGGCGTGATCGACGCCCATGTCGACAAGCGAATTCGCCATATGCGCGAGGGTAGCCCACATGTTTTTGAACGCGTGCGGGCCGATGGCCAAGTGCTGGAAATGCGTGGCCGCCCCGTGCCTGGCGGCGGCTTCGTCACCACCTTTGCCGACATCAGCCACTTTAAGCGCACCGAGCGCACCTTGGCGGAGGCCAAAGTTGAGCTGGAAGAACGTGTCGCCTTGCGCACTGCAGAGCTACAGGCGGCACTGATCGCGCAAGAGCAAGCAAAAAGTCTAGCCGTTGAAGCGAACCAGTCGAAAACACGCTTTTTGGCAGCGGCCAGCCATGACATTTTGCAACCGATGAATGCCGCTCGACTGTTTTCATCAGCGCTCAATCAACATCCCCTGCTTGCCGGCGAGGTAGGCACACTCGCGCAGCAGCTCGATAGCTCGTTGCGCGGCGCTGAAGAGCTGCTCTCGGCATTATTGGATATTTCGCGACTCGATGCCGGTGCCTTACAACCTCACCCCGAAGCTATCGCCCTAGATGCCTTGCTGCAGGAGCTAGTCGAGCAAGTACGGCCACTGGCCGCTCAGCGCGGACTGAGCTTACGACTCACGATCCCTGCGCGCGCCATCTGGGTGCATAGCGATCGCCAATGGCTGCGGCGCATCATCCAAAACTTACTCAGCAATGCCTTACGTTACACGCGCACGGGTGGCGTGCTGGTGGGCCTGCGGCGCAGCGCTAACGGCCTCAGTTGGCGCCTTGATGTGCGCGACACCGGGCCCGGCATTCCCATTGGCAAGCAAGCCACGATTTTTGAAGAATTTCAGCGTGGCGGTGAAGCCTCGCCGTGGGGCGAAAAAGGCCTTGGGCTGGGTTTGGCGATTGTCGATCGCATGGTGCGGCTGCTGGGCCATCGCATAGGCCTGCGCTCAACAGGCGGTCGCGGCGCCTGCTTTAGTGTCTGGATGAACGCCTGTGATCCGGCCACTCGCGTACAAACCAGCAGCAATTTACCGATCAGCAATATTGGAAATCTAAGCCATTTGGTGGTGCTCTGCATCGACAATGAGCTCGATATTTTAGCTGGCATGCAGGCCCTCCTCAGCCGCTGGGGCTGCTCCGTGGTGGTCGCCAGCACTGGCATCGAGGCACATGCTCAGCTCGCTGCGCACAATCCTAATGTGATTTTGGCCGACTATCATCTGGCCAATGGCGAAGATGGTTTAGACTTGCTGCTCACTTTAGTACCTGGTCGTGTGGGCGCGCTGGTCACTGCTGACCATAGCGATGAAACTGCGCAAGCCGTGCGCGCTGCAGGCCTTGTTCTGTTGCGTAAGCCGGTGAAGCCAGCCGCCCTTCGCGCCTTCTTAGCGGCAAGCGCTCAGGCACTCTAAGCAATTACCTACTATTCAGCCTTTGCTGAGTAGGCCTTGGGACGTCAGTTTATGCAGCAACATATCGCTATTATTGGCAGTGGCATGGCGGGCTTAGCCGCCGCGCACTATTTGGCTCGTGCGGGGCATCGCATCACTATTTTTGAAGCGCAAAGCGGCCACGGCATGGATGCGCATAGCCTGCAGTGGCAAGGCGGCTTGGTCGATGTGCCCTTGCGCGTGATGAGCCCGCAAGTCTGGGGCAGCGTCATTGATCTGGCGGCCTCGGTGGGCGTGTCGACATTCCCCGTGCAGACTTTTGCCGCCTGCAGCTGGCTCGATGACCAATCGACATGGTTTCGCAGCAGCCGTCTATTGGGCATGCCCAGTGTCGGCTCGTGGCGTCATCTCGGCCTCAATAGCGCTCGGCTCGCACAGGGCTTTTGGCAGCTGCGTCACTGCCTGGCCAAGCTGCAGGCCGATGACCCGCGCAGCTTAGCCGAACTGCTCGCCGACACCCCGTTTGACCCACTGTTTTGGCGTGGACTGGTGCTACCGCTGCTGACCACTATTTGTACCTGCGATGAGCAGCATTTGCTGGCGTGGCCGGCGCACCAGCTCTTGTCACTCCTCAACACTATCGTCCATGGCGATACCTTGGTACGGCTCCATGGCGGCACGCCAGCGCTAGTTGCCGCGCTGGGCAAGGGCCTCACCCGCATCAGCGGTAGTCCGGTGCAATCGGTACGCGAACACGCAGAGGGCATTGAAGTGCGTAATGCGCGTAGCGAAGGCGGTGTGTTTGATCGCGTCGTGGTAGCCACACAAGCCAATCAGCTGGGCTTTCTTGACTCGCCATGGCAACGCGAGCAGGCGCTACTAAAAGGCATACGCTTCGACCATGGCGAGCTTTGGGTGCATACCGACACGCGTTTTCTGCCCGCCAAACGCAGTGATTGGTCGGCACTGAACTACACGATTTCGCGTGATTTATCCTCAGCCATGTTTAGCGTTTGGGTAAATGCAGTGGAGCCCAGCTTGAGCAATGCCGCACCAATTTTACAGACTTGGAATCCATTGTTTGAGCCTGAGGATGAGCACGTCATTGCCCGTGTGCCGCTAGCGCGTGCGGTGGTGCATAGCGGTACAAAAAGCGTGCATGAGCAGCTCCGTAAACTGCATGCCGAGCCCGATCGTCGCGTCTTTTTCTGCGGCTCTTGGGCACACGCTGGCGTACCGTTGCTAGAGTCAGCCGTACGCTCAGCACAGGCTGTGGCTGCACTTATCCCAGCGCTTACCCGCTAAACCCATGGATGCCCTAAGCCGATTGCTAGGCGCTACGGGAGCCACACCACACTGGGGCAATCTTGGGGCGTGGCGCATGGATAATGGCCAGCTGTCAGCCCAGCAACCGTATAACGAGGCGGCTCAACGCCTGGCTCAATTACATGCCTCGGCGCTGGACTTAGCGGCTGGCGCTCGCCTACTCGAGCTCGGCTCAGGCTCAGGTGCCAGCCTTAGGCTGTGGGCAACTTACGGGGTACGCGAAGTCATCTCGATGGATAAAAGCGCGACCCTGCTGCCGGCAGACATAAGCGACCTGAATGGCTTCACGCATCGCGCCATCCACACGAGCTTTGACGAGCCATGGCCGGACCTACCGCTAGTCGATGCCGTCGTCTCAGTGGATGCGCTTTATCATGCCCGCCAGCTCAGCGAAGTCTTGCTCAAGATTGCTGAGCAGCTGACACCCCAAGGCCGCTGGGCAGTCACCACACTGCAACTTAACGCCGACCTATCGCGCAGAGCGCAGACGATATTACGCACACAATTACGCGCCTGCGGCATTGCCTGGAACGGCGTTTGGCAGGCGTCATTTGCACCCGCAGACACCACTCAACAGATCGGTATTTTCCAGCAAGCAGGCTTACGCGTAAGCCGCGTCGATGACCTGAGTGAGTCCGTATTGATGGGGTTCGCCACGGCTATTGAGTATCGCGAAAAGCAGCTTTCACGAATCGATCGCCTGCACCCGGCGTGGTGGAAGTTAAGCTTAACGGCACGGCTCTGCCGCTCCTTAGTCGCGAGCGGCAAAGTGCGTTACGTGCTTATTGTTGGCGATAAATCTAGTGTCGACAGCTGAGTCGGCAAGCCGCCTCAGTCCTCCTCAACCACCTGCGTCAAACGCATGCTTGGGTCGAGCTGCAACTTAGCAGCCGCCACCACTGCTTGCGTACGATTTGAAGCCCCGAGCTTTTTCAAAATCGCTGTCATATGCGCCTTAATGGTCGCCTCCGTCACCCCTAGATCATAAGCAATTTGCTTATTTAATAGGCCATCAGAGAGCATCATCAAGACTCGAAATTGCTGTGGCGTAAGCTCGCGCAAGCGCCTAGCCATATCGGCTTCATCGGGCGCTAAATGCGTGGGCTGCGAGCTGGTAGCGCTGGCAGGCAGCCAGACATCGCCATCCAGCACCTGCGCAATGGCCGTCGCCATATCATCAAGCCCCGTCGACTTTGGAATATAACCACTGGCGCCATGCGCTATCGCACGATGCATAACGCCTGGCT
This sequence comes from Paraperlucidibaca sp., assembly GCA_039929665.1. Lineage (GTDB taxonomy): Bacteria > Pseudomonadota > Gammaproteobacteria > Pseudomonadales > Moraxellaceae > Perlucidibaca. Next base: position 6,280 of record JBDSQT010000168.1, on the reverse strand, counting down.
CTTCATTACCCGAGACCACGATCACCGGTAAAGCCGGAAAGCGCGACCGCAGGTGAATCAGGCCGGAAAAGCCTGATGCACCGGGCATGTGCAAATCTAAGAGCAGTAAGTCGGGCTCGTTGCTGCGCTCCAGCAACGCCTGCAATGTCCCCGTGGTATCGGCCTCAGCAATGGTCGCATCAGGGTATAGGCGTGCCACTGCGCCTTTGAGGGCATCTCGAAACAGCGGATGATCATCGGCAATGACAAAATACATGGCACACCTCATGGTTAGTGCAGTACTGATTTAAGCCTCGGCTTGTCGGTCGCGTACCAGGCTATCGACCACACTCGGATCAGCCAGCGTGGAAATATCACCCAAACCATCAAATTCGTTAGCCGCAATCTTGCGCAAAATGCGCCGCATGATTTTCCCCGAACGGGTTTTCGGCAAGCCCGGCGCCCACTGAATTTGATCTGGTGCAGCAATCGGACCGATCTCAGCACGGACATGCGCGACCAAGGCTTTGCGCAGCTCCTCGCTAGGCTCATGGCCCTCTTGCAGTGTGACAAAGGCAAAAATCCCCTGCCCTTTGATGTCATGCGGAAAACCAACGACCGCCGCTTCTGCTACCGCCTTGTGCGACACCAACGCGCTCTCAACTTCGGCCGTGCCCATGCGATGACCAGACACGTTCAACACGTCATCGACGCGGCCGGTGATCCAGTAGTAATCATCGCTATCGCGACGCGCGCCATCACCGGTGGTGTAGACGCCTTTAAAGGTCTTGAAATAGGTTTCGATGAAGCGCTGGTGATCGCCATAGACTGTGCGCATTTGCCCAGGCCATGAGTCCGTGATGACCAAATTGCCTTCGCAAGCGCCTGTTAATGTCACCCCCTCGTTATCTAAAATAGCGGGCTTAATACCGAAGTAAGGACGACTTGCCGAGCCCGGCTTCATGGCAACAGCACCGGGCAATGGCGTGATCAAGACGCCGCCGGTTTCAGTCTGCCACCAAGTGTCGATCACCGGGCAACGCGCATCGCCAACCACTCGGTGGTACCAATTCCATGCCTCAGGGTTGATCGGCTCACCCACCGAGCCCAGCAAGCGCAGCGACTTACGGCTGCTTTTCAGCGTGGGGCCATCGCCTTCGCGCATCAACGCACGAATCGCTGTTGGCGCCGTATAAAGAATGGTGGCTGAGTGCTTATCGATGACCTTGCCAATGCGGCTCCAGTCCGGGTACTGCGGCACCCCCTCAAACATGATAGTGGTCGCCCCATTGGCCAAGGGGCCATAGAGCATGTAGCTGTGGCCAGTGACCCAACCCACATCAGCGGTGCACCAAAACACATCGTCTTCGCGTAAGTCGAACATATTGGCAAAGGTGCTGGTGACATACACCAAGTAACCACCCGTGGTGTGCAGCACGCCCTTAGGCTTGCCGGTCGAACCGGATGTGTAAAGAATAAACAGAGGGTCTTCGGCGTTCATAGGTTCTGCGCGGTGATCTGCAGAGGCACCCGTCATTAGGTCGTGATACCAGAAGTCGCGCTTGCTATCCCAGTTTACCGAGCCACCGGTGCGACGCACCACGATGACGGTCTTCACACCAGCACCCGCCGGCGTGCGAATAGCGTTATCGACGTTAGCTTTTAAGGGGATGGACTTGCCACCGCGCAGGCCTTCATCGGCCGTAATAACCACCGTCGATCCGCAGTCTTCAATACGACCAGCCAGCGAGTCTGGCGAAAAGCCACCAAACACTACCGAGTGCGGTGCGCCGATGCGCGTACACGCCAGCATGGCCACGGCCGCCTCCGGAATCATCGGCATATAAATAGTGACGCGATCGCCTTTTTTGACGCCTTTGGCCAGCAGCACATTCGCAAACTGGCAGACTTCAGCATGCAACTCGCGATAGCTAATATGACGCGACTCATTGGGGTTATCGCCCTCCCAGATGATCGCTGTCTTGCCAGCACGCTTGGCTAGTTGACGATCGAGGCAGTTAGCCGAGACATTTAGCTCGCCATCGGCAAACCATTTGATATGTAAGTCTTCGGCATTGAAAGACACGTCCTTCACTTGCTTGAATGGCTTCATCCAATCCACCACCTGCGCTTCCTTCGCCCAGAACTCTACTGGGTTGGCGATCGACTCGGCATATCGCTCGGCATATTCATCAGCGGTGTTACGGGTACCTGCGGCCAAGTAGTGGGCCGGTACTGGAATGACGGTGGCTTGACTCATGGCCTAGGTTCCTCATCGTGTAAGAGTTATTAGCGTTGTACCTTCCCCGAGTATGCCTTGGGCAGAGCAACTCCTGCATTAGCCTTTCGTATTACGAAGCACTTATACGACGAATACGTTCATCCACGACCTAGGTGGTACAGACCAAGGGCTAATACAGATCATCTCAACGCACAGGTATACAAGCTAAACCAACTATGCGTCGGAGAATAAAAAATGAACCGCTTTACTAAGCTCGCGCTACTCACACCATTGGCTGCTGCCATGCTCCCAAGCATTACGCTAGCAGATACCACCAGCGACATTGCCGCACTGCGTGAGCGCTTAGAGCAGCTTGAAGCACAGGTCGCTCAGCAGAAAGCCACACCGCCTCCTACTACCTCCAGTGGCGTACAGTTTGGCGACACTACATTTAGCTTCGGTGGCTATATTAAAGTCGATGCGCTGTATTCGCGCTATTCGAATGGTGCCGTAGCGGGCAGCTCAAGCGGCCGAGACTTTTATGTCCCCAGCACCACGCCGATATCCGCAGGTATTGGCAACTCAAGCTCCGTATTTGATATGCACGCTCAGCAAACCCGATTCTTCTTCAAAACAGAGACATCCGCAGGCGATGGCAAGTCCGTAAAAGGCAACATCGAGATGGACTTCCAAAGCCCCGCACGTGGCTCCGAGCGTGTAACCAACAATTATGATCCGGGCCTACGCCATGCTTTTCTCACTTACGATAAATGGCTCGCTGGCCAAACATGGACCACATTCCAAGACTTAGGCGCCTTGCTTGAAACAGTAGACTTTGTCGGCGCCTCCGACGGCACAACGTTCGGCCGCCAGCCGCAAGTCCGCTATAGCAATGGTAACTGGCAGTTCTCTGCTGAAAACGCCGAGACAGCGGTCGCTGGAATAACCGCTGGTGCCGTTACCATCACTGACTCTGGCTCGAACGCCATGCCTGACTTAGTCGCACGCTATACGCGTAAAGGCGATTTCGGCCACATAAGTGTCGCGGCTCTAGCTCGACAGCTTAAAGTCTCCAACAACCTGTCCGGCGCCAATAAAACCGCTGAGGGCTATGGCATTAGCCTGTCAGGTAAATATCAGTTGAGTAGCGGTGATGACATTCGCTACATGACGACCTATGGCTCAGGTATTGGCCGTTATGTCGCCCTCGGCACCAGCGCGGATGCCGTCGTTGCAGCTAACGGCGATTTAGAAGCCATCGATGTAGCTGCTGGCTATATTACCTATCGCCATCTCTGGACGGAGAAACTGCGCAGCAGCATCCAAGCCTCCATATTAGCGGTAGACAACCCAGATATTTTGGCGCCAACGGCGGCGGCCAGTGATGCCAACAAGACCATCTACTCGGGTCTGACAAACATCATTTACAGCGTAACGCCAAAACTCGATATCGGCGCTGAGTACCTGCATGCGAATCGTGAAGTCGAAGATAGTCGCGACGGTAGCTTGGATCGCCTGCAGTTCATGGCCAAATACAGCTTCTAAGCGCTCGTGTCAGCCCACAGGCGAATTCTAACGTTAATGCAACTTGAGCCCCTGAGCTGATTCGGGGGCTTTTTCACACAGATCACACGCCACCGATTACACACAGAGCTAGTACACAACTGCCACTAAAGCGTTGCAGATACAGCCAATCAAGCTATCCTATAGTTAAGTTGTCTTCGCCCACCTGAGTACATGCTCATGAAACATTGGCAGATAGCTGGTCGCAGTTTACGCGCCCTTGAGGCCATCACCGATGGCCTGCCCGCAGGCAAAGCCCCCGACTTCGATACTCGCGGTCCCACCGAGCGTCTGCGCGGTATATCTACTACGCTTTCGACTAGCGACAGTCACGAAGACTTTTGCGTCGCCACCGGCGCGTGGCCGATTGCTGCCTTTTGGAGCGCCCATGTTTTACTTGCGCTGACTGGCGTCATCGCCGGTGGTGGTGGCGTCTGGCTGCTCTGGCTAGCCGCTGGGCTATTTGGCGTGCTGCGTCAAACCAGCAATGTCATGCGCATCAATCAGCATCGGGTACTGGTTCGTGAGGGTCTTGCCGGGCGCGCTGAGCGCTATATCGCACTGCATCAACTGAGCGCACTGTGGGTGCAGCAGGGCGCTGTTGGCCGCGCACTCAATATTGGTCGTGTTGGCATGCAGCTAACCACTGGCGAGATCGCTTGGGGCCCGGTTATTGCCCATCCAACACTGGCAAAACGAGCGATTGCTATGGCCGTAGGCCGCCGCTCTTTGGCAACCTAACACCAGCACGTCGGACTACTTACATAGCTGGAATTTAAAGCTTGAGCCAGACGCTGGCCTCGCGCATGATCTAGGCATAACAATAACCTAGGCCATCGCCATGAGTGACAGCGTTTTTATTTTCGTACTCCTGCCCATCTCGCTTTTTATTATTCTTTTCAGCCTAGGGCTCGCACTCACCCTCGATGATTTTCGCCGCGTGATGGTTTATCCGCGTGGCGTAGCAATCGGCATGGCCAATCTTTTGTTCATCTCGCCGCTGCTGGCTGTCGGTTTAGCCATTGCGTTTAAGCTACCACCCGAGCTTGCCGTAGGCATGGTCTTGCTCGGTGCATCGCCCGGTGGCACCACCGCCAATATGCTGACTCATCTCGCCAAAGGTGACACCGCACTATCCTTAACCATGACCGCGATCAGCAGCGTTGCGGCGGTGTTTACTGTGCCGCTATTGCTCGACCTTTCCATGCAATGGTTTATGCCAGGCGATGTGCAGTACTCCGTCTCTATGGCACCGATTGTAATGAAGATTTTGCTCATCACTTTACTGCCATTGGGCATTGGCATGGTCGTGCGCAGCCGCGCTAGCGCTTGGGCAATTCGCAATGAGCCATTGGTGAAAAAGATCGCTATGGTATTTTTTGTGCTCGTGGTATTTGCCGCACTCTGGTCCGAGCGCGGGCCTATATTCGGCAATCTCGCCAGCGTTGGCTTAGCGGTGCTCAGCCTCAATGTGCTGGCCATGGGGGTGAGCTATGGCATCTCCAAGCTAGCCGGCCTCGATGGCCCGCAATCGACGGCAATTAGCATTGAGCTTGGTGTGCATAACACCACGCTGGCAATGGCCGTGGGCGCGATGGTGTCGGCAACAATGATCATCCCCGCCGCCGTCTATGGGGTGTTTATGTTCTTCACCGCTGGCGCCTTTGCCAAATGGATGCACAGCCGCAATAGCTAGAGCACGCGCGAACAAAAAAGCCGCACTTTGTAGTGCGGCTTTTTTTGCAGGCTTTTGCAGGAAACAATCAGCGCAAATGCTTAGAACAAACGATTCATGCCATTCAGCGCGGCAACCCGATAGGCCTCGGCCATGGTCGGATAGTTAAACGTGGTGTTGGCAAAGTACTCGATCGAGTTACCCGGCAGATTCATCACCGCCTGACCAATGTGCACAATCTCAGCGGCATTATTGCCGAAGCAGTGGATGCCCAAAATCTCGCGCGTATCGCGGTGAAATAGCACCTTCAGCATGCCCACGACATCACCCGAAATTTGCGCGCGCGCCAAATGACGAAAGAATGACTGACCGACTTCATACGGCACTTTATCTTCAGTGAGTTGCCGCTCGGTGCGCCCCAAACACGAAATCTCAGGGATGGTGTAGATGCCCGTTGGTACCTCATCGACATGCGGCACATCTTGGCTGCCGGTGATATGCGCGGCGGCGCAACGACCCTGGTCATAGGCAGCTGAAGCCAGCGCCGGCGGACCAATGACATCGCCCGCCGCATAGATATTTGCCGCTGCTGTGCAGTAGCGCTCATCGACGGCAATTTGGCCACGGCTATTGGCGCTTAAGCCTACCGCCTCAAGACCCAACGATTCAGTATTGCCGGCGCGACCATTACACCAGAGGATGGCGTCGGCCTTAGTTTTCTTACCCGACTTGAGGTGCAAAATCACGCAGTCATCCTGCGTTTCAACTTCGCTGTACTCTTCCTGATTGCGAATCAAGACACCCAAATCACGCAGATAATGCGATAGCGCATCGGCAATCTC
>JBDSQT010000167.1:0-14835 GCA_039929665.1 Paraperlucidibaca sp. | reverse complement strand
CTACGCTAGCGCAGCAAGATGAGCGCGTTCATGTGCAGTTTCATGCCGAACAGGCCAACACTCATGCCTGGCTCAATAAGCACTGCCCTGCACTGCGGCAACGCTTAGTGGACTGCGGCCTAGCAGTCGGCCATGTGCAGGCGCTGCGCGGTCTACCACATGACGACACGCTACCAAAAGGTGCGCATGGCCTGCTTCAGGAGCGCGCATGAATAAGCCCAACCAAGCCATCGCGCTGCACTATGATGGCCAGCGCGCTCCGCGCGTGACGGCCAAAGGTGAGGCCGAAGTCGCCGAGCGTATCTTGGCCTTGGCACACGAGCACAATGTGCCCATTCATGAGGATATTGAGCTCACCTCACTACTGGCACAGGTAGAGCTCGATGATGAAATTCCACTGTCGTTATTTGTCGCGATTGCCGAAGTCTTGGCCTTTACGTATCGCTTGAAAGGCAAATCCCCAGCACCGCAGACTAGTACAAGAAGTTCCTCATACACCACTATTTAGTTGCGGCCACTTGATCAAGTGTTGGCGTGGAAATCGGTGTCGATAACGCCGCATCAGCGGCCGCATTCACCGCTTTCGAGTCAACACGCACAGCCGGAATCACCAGCACCACGCGGCGATTGCGGTTGCGACCTTGCTCCGTTGTATTGTCAGCTACCGGACGATACTCACCCACACCGATCACTGCTAAACGCTGTGGATTGATGCCTTTCTCCATCAGCAAGTGCACGACACTGGCCGAACGCGTCGCCGATAGCTCCCAGTTCGATGGAAATACGGCGGTGTGAATCGGTACATTGTCGGTATGACCCTCAACGCGCACCGGATTAGGAAAGCGCGTCAACACCAAGGCCAAACGCTGCATGATGTGCATGGCTTGCTGCGATAACTTAGCGGTGCCGCTAGCAAACAAAATATCGGTCTGAATCTCGACCTCAATGCCCTGCGGCGTAGTGCGCACGACGATGATATTTTTATCAATAAGATCCGACATGGCCGCTTTCACTGCGGCCGCCATCTCTTCGACCTGACCGCTCTTCATGGTTATACCGCTGCCCTGCGCGCCATCGAGTGGCGAACCACCGGGACCCATGGCTTCCGGCTTAGTCAGTGATGGCGCAGTAGTCATGAGCTTAGACATTGCTGCCACTTCACCCACTTGTATCGGCGCCAAGGACTTCGGTGGCCCATTAAAAGCCTCAGCCATGGACGCCGCCGCCACTCGATACTTACCTTCGTTGACCGACGACACCGCGTACATCACCACGAAAAATGCCAGCAATAAGATGATCAAATCCCCAAAAGGAATTGCCCACGCCTCGTGGTTGACGTGGTCTTCATGCTTATGTTTTTTTGCCATCGTCCTTGCCTTTCGCTGCGCCTTGCACCAAATAGCCTTGTAAACGGCTTTCGATATGGCGTGGGTTTTCGCCTTGAGCAATCGAAGACAGGCCTTCGATAAACATCATGCGCATTTTCGCCTGCTCTTTAACGTGATATTTGAGCTTATTAGCGAAGGGGAGGAAAAACAGGTTAGCCGAGGCAATACCGTAAATGGTCGCCGTAAATGCTGCCGCGATACCCGTCCCGAGCTTACTCGGGTCGGATAGGTTGCCCATCACTGCCATCAAGCCCAATACCGCACCGACAATACCTAGCGTAGGCGCGTAAATGCCCATGGCCTCCCAGACTTTTGCGGCGGCGGTATCGAACTCTTCACTGGACTCCAGCTCGACCTCGAGAATGCCGCGAATGCTTTCTGGCTCACCGCCATCGACCAGTAACTGCAAACCCTTTTTAATGAATTCGTCAGTTTCGCCGTCAACTTGCGACTCCAAGCCCATCAAGCCATCTTTACGGGCAATCCGACTCCACTCGACGATTTTGGCAATAAGCGCCTCTAAGTCGGTAGCGGGCGGCTTAAATAGCCAGACAAATATGCTCATCCCGCGCTTAAACACCGGCGCTGGGGTTTGTATTAAGACCGCCGCTAGCGTGCCGACCAGCACGATCATCGCTGCCGCACCGCCGAGCAAGCCTTTCAAGCCCGCGCCCTTCAAAATACTACCGACAATAAGCGCGGTAAAGGCTAGGATTATCCCAGCTAAGGTCATGATATCCATGATTATGTATCCTCTCCTGCTGCGCTCTTAAGCGGCGACTTCAGTCCATTCGCCTAAGCGACTACGCAGACGGAGCACCGCCTGGCTGTGAATTTGACTCACTCTAGACTCACTGACCTCGAGCACCTCTCCAATCTCTTTCAAGTTCAAACCACGCTCGTAATACAGTGCTAAGACCATTTTTTCACGCTCAGGCAGACCCGCAATTTGCTCTGCCAAAGCTTCCGTAAATCCAGCCTCCAACAAAGCACCCAACGGTTTGTCAGTGCCGTCATCGGCCGGTGCATCAAAACCATCTTCACTGAGCTGGTCTAAGCTAAAGACTCGAAGGCTGCCGGCATCGCGCAATAAGTCGTGATACTCATCGAGGCTGACGCCCATCTCGCTGGCGACTTCAGCGCCCGTGGCCTCACGACCTTTTCGATGCTCAACGCGACGCACCGCTTGGCCCATGTCGCGCACACGCTTAGTCAGCGTGCGTGGCGCCCAGCCTTCACGGCGTACTTGATCAAGCATGGCGCCACGAATGCGAATAGCCGCAAAGGTCTCGAAACTCGCGCCTTTGCCTTGCTGAAAATGACTGGCGGCCTCAAGCAGCCCCATCATGCCCGCTTGAATCAGGTCATCGACCTCGACATTCGCCGGCATACGCCCAGCCAGATGACAGGCAATTTTTTTGACCAAACCAGCGTGACGCATCACCAACTCATCACGACTGCCCATGGCCACCGATTGGTAGGTGACGTGTCCGCTCATTAGGCCACTCCTGCTAAGCTCTGCACCCCAAGTAGGCGCTCAACAAAGAACTCAATATGGCCGCGCGCCGTGCTTGGCGGCGCCCAGTGATCAACGACCAATGCCAAACGCTTAAACGCAGCGGTAGCATCCGTGGCGGGATACAGCTCGCTGACCGCTTTTTGGCGACTGACCGCTTTCTTTAAAAACTCATCCCGTGGAATCGCACCGGCGTAGCGCAAATTGACATCCAAAAAGCGCTGCGCGACTTCATTTAAGCGATTGAACACCGCACGACCTGCACGATCACCACTGACCATATTGCTCAGCACATAGAAGTGGCTGATACCAGCATCGCGTTTAAGTACCTTGATCAAGCCATAGGCATCAGCCAATGACGTGGGCTCCTCGGTGAGCACCACCAAAACATGCGTACTGGCACGGCTGAAGGTCACTACAGAGTCTGATACGCCAGCAGCGGTATCGACGATCATCACGTCAAACTCATCGCCTAACTCAGCGAAACCCTGCACGATGCGTGCATGTTCGCTAGGCTGCATCTCCGCCATGCGCTTAATACCTGAAGCCGCGGGTACAATGCGAATTCCGCAGGGGCCTTCCATCAGGATATCCCGCAGATGTGCACGCCCGGCGACGACATCAGCCAAGGTTCGTGCTGGGCGCAGGCCGAGTAAGATATCAATATTGGCTAGGCCAAGATCGGCATCCATCAGTAAAACGCGACGACCCAGCTTAGCGAGCTGACAGGCCAGATTGACCGACACATTGGACTTTCCCACGCCGCCTTTTCCACTGGTGACTGCGATGACGTTTACCGGTTTCATAGCCTATTTCCTTTTGTCATGTCTTTAGATGCTAGGCATCGTGTTCGTGCAAACGCTGCGTGAACTCTGCAGCTTGATGTCATTGCTTAGGCTTATGCCGTTAGCGCGTGGTCAGGCACTACACCGGCGTGCTGACTGAGCAGCTCATCGGCTTGCACCATGGCCTGTGCAATCAATACGTCTAAATCTTTAGCTGCAGCATCTATGCCATCTGTCATGCGTGGGCTTTGATTGATGGCCACTAGGGGCAAGCCGTAGTCACTCACCAACGACAGCGTGGCGGCGATGGCGCAACTCATGTCCACGCGTGTCAGCGCCACTGCGCTAATCGGTAAGCCTGAGCAACGACTCATCAGCACGCGCAGAGTGCGTGAGTCGGCGTCGGTGGGTAGCGCTAAAATAACCTCAGCCTCCGGTGCACAGGCCAACTGCAAAGCTAGTGCTTTCAGCGACGCCTCATTACGCACGTGTAGGCCAGCGGTATCGACGATGACTAAGCGCTCATGGCGTAAGCGCGCCAAGGTGTCGCGCAGATCATCGGGCGAGAAGGCACTGTGCACCGGCACATCGAGCACACGGCCAGCGGCGCGCAATTGCTCTTGTGCACCGAGGCGGTTGCCATCAGTGGTGACCAGCGTCAAACCTCCGTGACCTGAGCGCCGGATATCTGACATCACCAGTTTATTGACGAGAGTGGTTTTACCGGCACCCGCTGGGCCGACAACAAATATCACTCCGTGCTGCAGGAAGGTGGTATTGCTCAGACCTTGCGCTAAAGACTTGGCAATAGCTTCAGGTGCCGACATGCCAGCTTTCACGGCATCAACAACGGCAGGCTTGGCGAGCAACCATTGGTTGCTCAGGCCCAAGGCATCTGTCCATTGTGCGAGTACTTCAGGCCGCTCGGTAGTGCTCTGCACGCTGGCTTGACGCAGGTGATTTTCCAGCCAATGGCGAATCGAGCCGAGCTCTTGTTTCAACACCAACATATCGGCTTGCGATTGGCCATCTACGGTGGCTTCGGCAGCGACTATTCGGGCTGGAGCTGTTTTGACAACGCTCACAGCTGCCCGTGGAGACGCTGCTTGAGATTCGTTAAATGGCCTCGTGTTGCGCATCAAAATAGCCGCCGTCGAGCCTGTGTGAGAAATCCTCGCCGTCACGTCGCTGGCCAACCCTAAGTGGCGCAGATTCTCTTGGCGGCGTGCGGCTTGCTCAGCGGGTGTGACGGCCGCAGCGATGGCTGTCGCGCGGCTTGCTTCAGCTTGGCCTGAGCCGGCCTGCACCGGTTGACCTTTGGAATTAACAATTGCGCTTAAATCATCTGCCGTGGCAATAAACTCGACACCATCGGCCACTTCATAACACGCCAAAATACTGGCATCGTCGCCCAAGGAATCACGGATCATACGCATGCCAAGATGGCTGTTTGCGGCTTTGAATTTATGAACTTTCATCTGCTGCCCCTGTACTGTCTCGATGCGCACTCAGTCATTCCGCGCTATGCATTGGTTAATGCAAATCTCAGGCCAACCCGACACGACCGTTGTGTCCCATGGTCGACACAAGGCGTACTTCCTTGCTATCAGGCACCTCGTTGTAAGACAGCACATTGAGTCCAGGCACGCTGCGGCGAATAAAACGCGACAGCCACGAGCGAATCGCTGGTGATACCAAGAGCACCGCAGGACGCCCAGAAAGCTCTTGCGCCTGAGTAAAGTCAGCCAAGCCGTTTTGTAGCTTCTCAGCCAAGCTCGGCTCAATGCCAACACCACCGGCACCACCCTTCAATGTACTCAGCAGCAATTGCTCGAGATCAGCATCTAGCGCCATCACCGGTAGCTCGGTCTCCAGACCATTAATCTCTTGCACAATCATCCGACCTAACGCCATCCGCACCCCCTCAAGCAATTCATCGGGGCTTTTCGTGCGTGGCGCTTGCTCGGCTAAAGATTCGGCAATTAATCGCAGACTGCGTATCGACACGCCCTCTTTCAATAGGTTTTGCAGCACCCGCACTACCACGCTAAGTGGCAGCTGTTTAGGCACCAGACTTTCCACCAGTTTCGAGTCGCTCTTCGCCAAACCGTCGAGCAGCTGCTGCACTTCCTCGTGACCGAGCAGCTCATGGGCGTGTTGCTTAATAATTTGGCTTAAATGCGTAGCCATTACGGTGCCGTTATCGACCACCGTATAACCCAAGGTTTGCGCCTGATCACGCTGCAGTGGATCGATCCACACCGCCTCCATACCAAACGCGGGGTCTCGCGTTGGCGTGCCACGAATTTCGCCATGCACCTGACCTGAGTTAATCGCCAGCTCGCAGCCCATAACGATCTCACCCTGCGCCACGGTGTCGCCGAGTAAGGTAATGCGGTAGGCGCCAGGCGCTAAATCAAGGTTGTCTCGGATATGTACCGACTGCACCAAAAAGCCCAACTCTTTCGAGAGCTTTTTACGCACACCGGTAATGCGACCAATGAGTTCACCGCCTTGCGCTCGATCGACCAGCGGAATCAGTCGATAGCCGACTTCAAGGCCAATCACGTCGGTGTTAGTGACATCCTCCCATTGCAGCTCGGTGGGCTCGATAGGCTTCACCGTACCTGGCATACCGGTAGCGCGCGCACCGGTGTCGCCACCCAACTCCACTTCCGGCTCCAAAGCCTTTTGTTGCATGAGCCAGCCGCCGCCTGCACATGTCGCCGCCATGAGCAAAAACACCAGATTGGGCATGCCTGGGATGATCCCAATCACACCCAATACCGATGCCGCCAAATACAATACGCGCGGGCTGGCCAGCATTTGCTTGACGACCTGCTTACTCATGTCTTGGCTACTGGAAATGCGCGTAACGATGACCGCAACACCAATCGACAGCAGTAAGGCGGGGATTTGCGCTACCAAGCCATCGCCAATGGCGAGCAGCACATAGGTATCGGCGGCCTGATTAAAGGATAGGTCATGCTGCAACATACCAATGGCCAGGCCACCGATGATGTTAATAAACAAAATCAAAATACCGGCAATGGCATCGCCACGAACAAACTTGCTGGCACCGTCCATGGAGCCGTAAAAGTCGGCCTCGGTGCGCACATCTTCACGACGTTGGCGGGCTTGGTCTTGCGTCAAAACTCCGGCGTTCAAATCGGCATCAATCGCCATTTGCTTGCCAGGCAATGAGTCCAACGTGAAACGTGCAGTCACCTCCGATACACGCCCAGCACCTTTGGTCACCACCATGAAGTTAATGATCACTAAGATCGCAAACACCACGATGCCGACAGCAAAATCGCCCCCGATAATAAACGCACCAAACGACTCGATGACGTGTCCGGCAGCGCCTGGGCCATTATGACCGTCCATCAATACAACACGCGTAGAGGCCACGTTAAGGCCTAGGCGCAGCAAGGTGGCCAATAATAAAATAGTCGGAAACGCATTGAAGTCCATGGGTCGCTTGACATAGACAACAGCAAAAATGATGACCAGCGAAAGCGCAATATTGAAGGTGAAAAACAAGTCCAAGAGGATCGGTGGAATGGGCACCACGAGCATCGCTAGCAGCGCCATGATCAGCAGTAAAATACCTAGGCCATTACGCGTGAGGGTCTTAAAAATCTCGCTGGGGCTCATCATTAAATCCTGTCAGATAGCTATCGTCGACAATCGGAGCGGGAGCTTCCGGGTAATCGCCGCCTAGGTCTTCCCACTGACGAAGCTGGTAGACGTAAGTCAATATCTGAGCTACTGCAAGATAGAGGCCAGAGGGGATTTCTGTATCTAAATCGGTGCTAGCAAAAAGCGCACGGGCCAGTCTTGGCGAAGCGACCAAGGGCACTTTATGAGCTTTGCCGAGGGCACGAATGCGTGCGGCGACTTCGTCGGCACCTTTCGCGACAACTATTGGTGCACCGCCACCCGTCTCGCGATAGCGCAACGCGATGGCAAAGTGTGTGGGGTTAGTGATGATGACATCGGCCTTTGGCACCTGCTCCATCATGCGGCGGCGGGCGGCAGCCTGTTGCATTTCGCGGATCTTAGCTTTCACTTCGGGACGGCCATTGGCTTCTTTATGCTCATCGGATACTTCTTGATGAGACATCTTTAACTGCTTGTTAAAGCTAAATATTTGCCAAGGAACATCAATCAGGGCAATGACTAATAGCGGCAAACTGACGATCAGAAAAAACCACAGCAACATGCCACCACTTTGGCGCATGGCCTGTTCTGCACTATGCCGGCTGAGCTCTAAAATTGAGGGCGTCATATAGCTCAATAAGCCATAGGCGGCCGAACCAATGAACACCACTTTTAATAATGACTTGCCCAGCTCCACCAAGCTTTTGGTAGAAAAAACCTTGCCTAAACCGGTGATAGGATTGAGCTGATCTAGTTTCAAACTTAGCTTGAAGGTCCAGCCACCCAATGCCACAGAGGACACCAAGGCGGCGGCAAAACACAGTGCCATCAGCGGCCACATCAACAGCAAGCCTTGCACCAGCAGATCGTAGAAAAAGCCGGGCAATTGCTCAGGATCTTGACTAGTTAAGACCGCTGGCGATAACGAATCTGTCAATAATTTGGCGAAGTCGCGACCCATTTGCGGGCCCCAGGCAAATAGCGCGGCGGCGGCAACCAAGGTCACTAGCGCTGTAGATAACTCACGCGAGCGCGGCACTTGACCTTTCTTTCGGGCATCGTCTATTTTTTTCGGGGTCGCCTCTTCGGTCTTTTCTTGGCCGTCATCACCGGACATCGGCGGCCTCCATCAACACACCACCTTGTGTTAGCGCGGTCGATAGTAAGTCCTCTAAGGCCGGCGCCAAAGACGGCAAGACCTGCTTAATAACGATAAAGCCCACCATCATGGTGATCGGAAAGCCCACGGCAAACAGGTTCATCGAGGGTGAGGAGCGACTGATCACGCCCATCGCGACCTGCACCACGAGCAGTGCAATAACCGCCGGCATAGCGATGCGCATGGCTGCACCCAACATGCCGTTAATGCTTTTCAGCAATACTTGCGCAGCATCTGGGGTCAGCATTAATGTGCCTGGTGGCCAACTAATGAAGCTTTTCATCAGCAACTCAAGAAAGGCCAAATGCCCATCAAGTGCCATAAACAGTAGCAAGGTAATGAGCATGAGAAATTGACCGAGCACCGGTACAGGCGTGCCTTGCTGCTGGTCGATCAGGGTGGCAAAGCCCAAGCCCATGCCGGTGGCGATTAAGGAGCCGGCTAGCATCACCGCCTCGAACGCCAGCTGCACCAAAAAACCCAAGCAAATGCCGATTAAAAGCTCATTAGCAGCCATTAATAAGCCACTGATACTTAAAGGGTTAAAGCTGGCCAATGGGGCTGAACCATTGGCTAATACCATGGGTGCCATGACCGCACTTAAGACCACCGCAAGAAACACACGAAACTGCCCTGGCACGCCTTTTCCGCTAAATAGCGGCGCCGATAAAATGGCGCCGCTGATACGGCAAAAGGGTAACCAAAAAGCCGCCAGCCAGCTTAGGAGTTGTGCTTCATTGATGGCAAAGTTCATCGCCCTAGCCCACTAAGTCGGGAATCATTTGAATCAACTCTCGGGTGTAATCGACGAGCATGCGTAACATCCAAGGCCCGGTTAAACCGAGTACCACGATCAGCACGATGAGCTTGGGAATAAAGCTCAGGGTCATGTCTTGAATCTGCGTGGCCGCCTGAAACATACCGATGATCAAACCCGCCGCCAGTGCCGCCAGCAATAGCGGCGCAGCCAGTAATATGGTGACGATAATTGCTTGGCGGCCAATCTCAATGACGGTATCGGGAGTCATGGCGTAGCGCCCATATGAAAGCTTGCCGCCAGCGAGCCCATGATCAGGCTCCAGCCATCAACTAAGACAAACAGCATGATTTTAAAGGGTAGCGAAATCATCATCGGCGACAACATCATCATGCCCATGGACATCAGGACACTGGCCACCACAAGGTCAATGATCACGAAGGGAATAAACAGCAAAAAGCCGATTTGAAAGGCAGTTTTCAGCTCGCTGGTAAGAAACGAGGCCATGAGAATGGTAAATGGCACATCGTCGGAAGTGGCCATGGGCTTCACTCCGGCGATTTCAGCAAACATGGCGATGTCAGTTTCGCGGGTCTGCTTAAGCATGAACTGACGAATGGGGCCAAAGCCCTTCTCCACCGCTGGCGCAAAGGCCATCTCATCATTCATATAAGGCTGCACGGCTTCGGTGTAGGTCTGCTGCAGCACTGGGCTCATGATGAACAGCGTCAAAAACAAGGCCGCACTGAGCAACACTTGGTTCGAGGGCGTCTGCCCCGTGCCTAAGGCTTGGCGCAAAATGCCCAGCACAATGATGATTCGCGTAAACGCCGTCATGCCGAGCAGCATCGCTGGCAGTAGCGTCAGCGCCGTCATGATTGCTAGGAGCTGTAGCGACACCGAATAGTCGCCAGAACCTGAGCTGCTCACGCCGGGAATGCCGGTGGGTGCGGCCAGCGCCAGCGCAGGCAAAAGAGCGATAACAAGGAAGCCCAAGCGCGCGCTTGAACGCGCTGGACTCATGACGATGCCCCGGGGCGACGTAAGCCTTGTGCCGCCAAGACACCTCGCAAATGCGTCATGAAGTCGGGGGCTGACTGAGTTGGCTCCGCAGGCTCGGCACCGGTAGGGAGATCACCACGCCAGCTATGCAGTGAACGAATGCTGCCCGGTGTACAACCCAGCAAGACATTCTCATTGCCCACGCGCACTAAGATCACTCGCTCTTTGAGACCTAATGACAGCTGTGCCGTCACCTGCAAAGCCCCTTCACGCGGTGCTTGCACGCGCTGAAAGCGCCGAATCATCCACGCCGCAGCCAATAACAACGCCACCACTAGCAGGAGACCAAGAAACACCGACAGCAGATTGCCGCTGGAGAGCGGATCCTTCGCTGTGGCCGCGGCGTGAGCACTGCCTGCTAATAGGGTTATAACGGAGATGAAGCAGCGGGTGACTTTCATAGTGAGTCCTCAATGCAAACGGCGTACGCGTTCTTCGGGGCTCACCACTTCAGTAAGCATGATGCCAAACTTATCTTTGACAACGACTATCTCTCCACGAGCAACGAGCGTGCCATTAACTAAAACATCCAAGGGCTCACCCGCCATACGATCGAGCTCAATGATCGCGCCTTGGCTGAGCTTTAACAGGTCGCTAATGCTCATGCGTGCGCGACCCACCTCAATAGATACCGTCACACTGACATCTAAAATCATGTCTAAATTGACATTTGACGCACTAGCCGCCGCAAGGGCGGGCTGACTTTGCAGCTCACCGAAAGCCGCCGCTTGAACATCATCGGTTTCTGGTAGTTCGTGATCACTCATAGCTTTCTCCAAAATGAGCGTGATTAATTACGGCGATTAAGCGCAGGAAAAATATGACGAACCTTGGCCGATAGCTGGCCTTGGTGAGTACCAAAAGTAGCCGTCATTAGCGGATGACCTTCGAGTTGCAGGCAAACATTGCTTGGATTATCGATGGGTAAAATATCGCCGACCTGCAGGTTACACACACGCTTCAAGCTGACTTTTCTATCGCTGAGCTTAGCGACCAGCGTTAGCTCACTGTCTTCGAGACCGGCCATCAGGCGCGAGCGCCATTGCGCGTCATGCTCTTGGCGAGTGGTTCGCACCACGCCACCGAGGCTGTCGCGAACCGGATCAATGGCCGCCCATGGCACCACCGACCACAACTCAGCCTCCTGCATACCGACTTGCACGGTAAAGCGCGTGACCATCAGCGTGTCAGATTGCTGCAGCTCATCGACAAAACGAAAATCGTGGTATTGCGCTTCAATACGCGGCGTAATGTCCACAGCGGTGCGCCAAGCAGCGCTTAGATCGGGCAATAAACTCGTGGTCAAACGCTCCATAAAGCGCGCTTCTGATGGCGAGAAGTCCTGCGCACGAACATGCTGTGAACGACCGCGGCCGCCATAGAAATGATCAACCAGCAAGAACACCAGCTCAGCCTGGAAGGCTAAATAGATAGGTGCCCCCAGTGGTTCAGCGTGCACGCTAACGATATACGCCGGTGCGGCCATACTGCGCATGACCTCAGCAAACTTCATCACAGCAATACGATCGGTGCGAATACTGTCGACGCTCGGCACCCATTGGCGCATACGCTGCTTAATACCTTCAGCTAAGCTCGCCTGCACTTGCGATAAGGCCGGTATCAACCGCGATACGGCATATTCTTGGCTGGCAAAATCGTATTTTTCACCACCACCGCGTAAGGTATCGCTGGCATCGGTCAGCGGACCTTCAGAGCCCTCACCGATCAAGGCATCCAGCTCTTCTTGCTCGAGAATATCGCCCATGATGCGCTCCTTATTGCACCACTAACTTGGTGAAATAGACGGCTACAACCCCGCCCCGGCCAGTGTCGGCAACGAGCACGTCATTGATGCTTTTGAGAATGTCCATCTGTAATGCCAAGCGCCCTTCTGGCGTGCTAATGGCTTCGCGATTTTTTGAGCTTAAGAGCAGGAGAATGTCATTACGAATATGCGGCATGGCCTTGGTGGCACGATCTGCCACTGAGGCCTCGCGATACATCAGATTGATTTCGACTTGCAGAAAACGGGTGGCAAAACCGTCATCAATATTGACGGTAAAGGTTGGCTCTATGAGCAAATACGATGCAGCGGCTAACTCAGGCACAGGGACTACCGCAGGCGCACCAGCTACCGCTACTGACGCATGACCCCCACCTAGTTTACCCGTCATAAATAGGGTGCCAGCAACCGCTGCGGCCAGTAACACCAAGACACCAACACCTATCATTACCATTTTTTTCATCTGCACAGTCCTGCCTGACACTCGCCGTAATGGCGCGGATATCAGAGGAATTGCAAATGCTGTGCCAGATGTTTCGTCAAAAATTTGGCGACCTTAATTCGTCATGCCTTTGGCGCCATCACAACGTGAAACTCGCTTATATCCATGCCTAGCGTCATACCGCCACCAATAACCCTAAACCAAGAAAGCCTTTGCCATAGCCGTCAATGCTGACTTCAAAGCCCACTTCCCCGCCGGCAGGGCACTTTGTCATTTGCGCGGGAATATCTGAGGGCGGAAAAACTTTGCTGGTCAAGGTGATACGCATCCCATCGGTATCGGCAAACACGCGTGATAGCACATTGAGCACTTCGGCGAAAATTTCTTGTAGGCCTTCATCTAACACGCCGGCTTTCACCGACTCTTGCGCTATAGACGCAGGAATCAGCGCGAACGCGGCAGCAGCGTGCGCAGCAAAAGCAATATCACTTTCACAGACCGCGACATCATGATCGGCCGTCGAGCGGTAAAAGCCCAAGATAGGTAAGCGATCAGGCACAGAGGCTTGAGTAACCTGTACTTTGCGACGCAAAAGTGTCGACAAGGTCAAGGCAATAGCTTCAGCACTCGGAAGTGACTGCATGAGCGACTCCTCAGCCTAGGTATTCTTCGAGGGCAAGCTCAAAGTCGTCAGGCGTGAAGGGTTTACCAATCAGAAAGGCGGCGCCTGAGTTTTCCGCCAGCATGCGCATGTCATGGCTGACTTCAGTGGTGACAAAACCAAAGGTGGTGTCGATGCCTTCGGCGCGAATTTTCTGCAAAACCTCGATACCGGTCATGCCAGGCATATTCCAGTCCGAAAGAATCAGCTCAGGAGCTTCTTTGTGGATAGCGTGATAAGCCTCATCGCCATCGGCGGCCTCAACAATATCATGACCTTTAAACCCGGCCTGACGCAGCATATGGCCAATAACCATACGCATGGCTTTGCTATCGTCGGCGATCAGTAATTTCATAGCGCAGTACCTGCTGGTCTTGATAGCTTGATCGTGCAAGCTTTATCGGCCGGTATCTGTCGCGCTTTAGTGAGGGAATGCGGCTAGTTCTTAGTAAATTTGCTGCCAAATGTTGCTGGCGTGTTGTAACGCTCGCAACATGGTCAAAACGGATAGCGTGATGACTCGGCACAAAATCCTCGGGCACTTACGCTCAAGCAGGAAACCAATGCCGCGTGCGATTGGCCAACGCCACCAAGCTAAGCATCACCGGCACCTCAACTAAAACACCAACTACCGTTGCTAGCGCCGCGCCTGAGTGCAGTCCAAATAATGAGATGGCGACCGCGACAGCCAATTCAAAAAAGTTAGATGTCGCAATCATGCACGCCGGAGCGGCGACGCGATGAGGTAGCTGCATGACTTTAGCCGCCCCATACGCTAATGCAAAAATGCCATAGGTCTGAATCAGCAAGGGAATGGCAATAAGGATCACCATCTCAGGATTAGACAATAGGGTCTTGGCCTGAAAACCGAATAACAAAATCACGGTGGCCAATAAGCCGGTAATCGACAAGGGCTTCACCGAGTGCAGAAATCGATTCAGTCGTTCAGGCGAGCCACTGGAGAGTAGCCAGCGGCGCGTTGCTATACCCGCCAGCAAAGGCGCTACTACATAGAGCAGCACCGAGAGCATGAGCGTGTCCCACGGCACCACAATGTCACTCACCCCGAGCAGCCACGCCGCTATAGGCGCAAACGCTACGATCATAATGAGATCGTTCACGGAGACTTGGACGAGCGTGTAGTTCGCGTCGCCCTTCACCATCTGGCTCCAGACAAATACCATGGCCGTGCATGGTGCAACGCCGAGTAAAATCATGCCGGCAATATACTCAGTGGCCGTTTGAGGGTCGACAAGATCGACAAAGATGACCCTAAAAAACAGCCACCCGAGCATCGCCATGGTGATTGGTTTGACGACCCAGTTGATGACCACCGTCAGTAGCAGACCTTGCGGCTGTTTGCGGACCGCTTTAATGGCGGCAAAGTCGATTTGCACCATCATCGGAAAAACCATTAGCCAAATAAATGTCGCTATGGGTAAATTGACATGTGCCAGCTCAAGCGCTGCAAACCATTGGAAAACCTCAGGAGCCCAACTTCCCAAGAGCACGCCGGCCACCAAACTTAGCGCCACCCAGCACGATAAATAACGCTCAAAAAGTCCATTACTTAGGCCTCCAGAGCCACTTTAGTGAAGGCTATTTTCAGCTCAGACACC
>JBDSQT010000166.1:0-3119 GCA_039929665.1 Paraperlucidibaca sp. | reverse complement strand
TGCCAACATCGGTGATCACCGCGCTGCTGCTTAAGGTCGACTTGATGGCAGCCATCACCGCTTCAGTGGCATTAACTGGCATGGCCAGAATGACCAAATCGGCACCGCGTACGGCATCGGCTGGGTTGCTGTAACCAATGTCGATGATGCCGAGCTGTTGAGCCGTAGCGAGCGTTTGGCTACTGCGACTGGCCGCAGTGATGCGTTCGACCAAGCCACGCTCGCGCATTAGCCTAGCGAGGCTTGAACCAATGAGGCCAAGGCCAATAAAGGCAACTTGACGTAGCGGCCAGCGCTGCATATTAGACAGCCATCCGGGCATTAAGAACACGCGTTAAGGCACTAATAGCAAAGCTATTTTCGTCTTCCGTGCCAATAGAGATGCGTAAGTGATTAGGCAAGCCGTAATTAGCCACAGGGCGCACGATGACACCCTCGCGCAGCAACGCTTGAAACACTGGCATGGCCTCAACGCCCGCATCAACGCAGAGAAAGTTACCGCGTGAGGGAATAGATTTGAGTGCTAGCGCATGTAAAGCGTCTAACCATTGCGCCATGCCGGCGTCATTAAGTTCGCGGGTTTTCTGCACAAAGGCATCGTCGGTAATCGCCGCCTCTGCGGCTATCAAGGCCAGACTATTAACATTAAAGGGCTGGCGAACCCGATTGAGTAGACCGCTAATGTCTGCACTCGCCACCGCATAGCCAACGCGTAAAGAGGCCAAACCATAGGCCTTGGCTAAGGTACGCGTGACAATCAGGTTTGCGTAGCGACTGAGTTGCGCAAGGCCATTGAGTGCACTGGGATCAGTGACGAACTCGCCATAGGCTTCATCAAGTACCACAACAATATGGCTGGGAACTTTTGCCATGAAGGCGTGAAAATCGTCAGCTTCAAACCACGTGCCAGTGGGGTTGTTTGGGTTGGCGAGGAAGATCACCTTGGTTTTCGCACTAATGGCCTGTGCCATGGCATGAAGATCGTGGCCATAGTCATGTGCCGGCACACAAACACCTGTGGCACCCACAGCTTGCACGCTGAGTGGATAGACGGCGAAGGCATATTGGGCATAAATGGCCTCATCGCCTTCGCCTAAAAATACGCGCGCGATGATGTCGAGCAGATCATTGGAGCCGTTACCTAGCGTGATCGCGTCGATAGCGCAGCCAAAACGCTGGGCAATGGCCTGCTTTAAGCGAAAGCCGCTGCCATCGGGGTAGCGGCCAAGCTCCAGTGGCTTGGCTAGTGCCTGTTGCATAGCGGCTAAGGCTTTCGGCGATGGGCCTAGCGGATTTTCATTGCTGGCCAATTTCACCACGCGCGTCAGCCCTAGCTCACGCTGTAGCTCATCAACTGGCTTGCCCGGCTGATAGGGCGCTAAGCCTTGAACGCCCAGGCGAGCCTGGGCAAGAAAGCCGCTCATTACAGCACCGCCTTCGGGTAGGAGCCTAGCCATTTAACCTCACGCATACGTGGTTCAAGCTCGGCCATGACTTCTTGTACAGCCGCATCGTCTTGATGACCTTCAAAGTCGATAAAGAAGGCATATGTCCAAATATCGTGCTTGCTCGGGCGGCTTTCGATACGCGTTAAATTAATGCCACGACGATGAAACGGCTCCAGCAGCGTAAACAACGCGCCAGGCTGGTTTTTCGCGGTGATGATGATGGAGGTTTTATCGTGGCCACTGGCAGCAACCGCCTCAGGGCCAATAATCAAAAATCGTGTGGTGTTATTGGGGTTGTCTTCGATGCGCTGATGTAACTGCTTCAGGCCGTAAAGCTCAGCTGCCGTTTCACCGGCAATAGCCGCAGAATGCCATTCGCCTTTGATGCGGCGAGCAGCTTCGGCATTGCTCGACACGGCGACACGCTCGGCGCGCGGAAAATTAGCATCTAGCCATTGGCGACACTGTGCTAATGACTGCTGATGCGAGTAAATTCGTGAAATGACATCGGTGCGAGTGCCCTCGCTGACCAGTAAATGATGGTGAATTCTTAGCTCAACTTCGCCGATAATACGCAAGTTAGAGTTTAAAAACGAATCCAACGTATGACTAACCATGCCTTCGGTCGAGTTCTCTACCGGCACCACACCATAGTCTGCCGAACCAGCGGCAACTTCGCGAAAGACTTCATCTATGGTCATTAGCGGCATGGTTTTCACGGCATGGCCAAAGTGCTTTACTGCTGCGCTTTGGGTAAACGTGCCATCTGGACCTAAAAAAGCAATATTTAGCGGATGCTCAAGGGCTAAACAGGCCGACATAATCTCGCGAAACAAGCGCGCCATAGTCTCTGGATGCAAAGGGCCGGCATTACGCGCCATCACCTTTTGCAGCACCTGCGCCTCGCGCTCAGGACGATAAAACACGGTCGTTTCAGGGTTATCACGCAGCTTGATATGCGCCACTTGCTGCGCACATTGAGCACGCTCACTGATCAGCGCTTGAATCTCGCCATCGAGAAGGTCGATGCGTTGGCGCACATCATCGAGGCTAGGCAAAGTCTCAGTCATCGGGCTAGTTCCCTGAGGCGCGCGGTCTTAACCGTGGCGCCGTTCAAAGTCGGCCATGAAGGTAATCAAGGCATCCACCGCTGCTTCTGGCACGGCGTTGTAGAGGCTGGCGCGCATACCGCCAACCGAGCGATGACCGGCTAAGTTCAGCAATTGCAGAGCCTCAGCTTCCTTCAAAAACACATTGTCTAAGTTGGCATCAGCCAAGGTAAACGGCACATTCATGCGCGAACGGCTGGCAATCGCCACCGGATTGGCATAAAAATCACTGCTATCAATAGCACCATAAAGCTTCGCGGCTTTACGCGCATTAAGCGTGGCCATGGCCTCTAGGCCACCCTGGGCTTTTAACCATTGGAACACCAAGCCAGATAAATACCAGGCGTAGGTCGGTGGCGTGTTGTACATCGAGCCATTTTTGGCGGCTACAGCATAATCGAGCACAGTAGGCATACTGGGCATCATGTGGCCGATCAGGTCTTCACGGACAATGACCACGACAATACCGGCAGGGCCGATATTTTTCTGCGCGCCGGCATAGATCAGGCCAAACTTCGAGACATCAAACGGCTCAGAGAGAATGCTCGACGAATAGTCGGCG
>JBDSQT010000165.1:0-13779 GCA_039929665.1 Paraperlucidibaca sp. | reverse complement strand
CGTCTATTGCAAGCCTAAATTACTATTCGACTTAACCAGCCCAACTATAAGAGAAATGACATGGCCGACAACCAACCACAATTTGCCCTGCAACGCGTGTATTTGAAAGATGCTTCGTTTGAGGTGCCCGGCGCACCAAAAGTCTTTCTGCAAACCTGGAATCCAGAGGTCAATATCGATCTGGCGACTGCGCATCAGGCCTTAGAAGACGGCAAGCACTACGAAGTGCAGCTGGCCATCACCGTGACCGCGAAAAACGAAGGTAATACCGCGTTTTTGGTGGAAGTGAAGCAAGCCGGCATCTTTCAAGTCGAAGGCGTAGCTGAGGCTGAAATGGGTCCATTACTTGGCGCTTACTGCCCCAATATCTTGTTTCCATTTGCCCGTGAAGCGATTTCCGACCTGGTTGGCAAAGGCAGCTTCCCGCAATTACTGCTGCAACCCGTCAACTTTGACGCACTCTATGCCGATAGCCTGCGCCGCCAAAACGAAGCCGGCGCTGAAGGCGCTGACCCTACTCGCCCGCAATAAATCCTTGCTGGCGCCAGGCCTCATAGACCATCACCGCCACGCTATTGGATAAGTTCAGACTGCGACTGCCCGCCAACATGGGCAGCCGCAGTTTGTTTTCTGCACTAAAGGTCGCCAGCAGCTCAGCCGGCAAGCCGCGCGTTTCCGGGCCAAACACCAACACATCATTACTGCTTAAGTCTGTTGCAAATGCCGACTGCGAACCCTTTGTGGTCACGGCTCGCCAGCGCTTATCGGCCAAATAATCGCGCGCTGCCTGCCAGTTCGCGTGCACCTTTAGCTGCGCCCATTCGTGATAATCCAAGCCCGCCCGTTTCAGTTTGCTGTCGCTTAACTCAAAGCCCAAGGGCTCGATTAAATGTAATCGCGCACCGGTATTGGCACATAGGCGGATGATATTTCCGGTGTTACCGGGAATTTCTGGCTCATAGAGCACGATATCTATCATTAATTTACTCAGTGCGAAGTCTGTCGTTATTTTAACCGCTAGCTAGTCAACCAGCCTGCGATTCTTGCGTTGCTGTTACTCAGATGACGAAAATGCCAGCAAGCAGGAGTGAAGTGCCAATTATGCATCTTGTCGCCGACGCCGGTCTCGCCTATGGTGTGCTCAAAGCGCCACCGGTAAAACCTGTCATGCCAGCACGTCCCGCCCCACAGTCGATTGATGCATTTTTGCATAGCGTTAGTCGACGGGCCCGATTAACCGCCGAGCTCGCTACCCGCGACCCCAGCGCCGCACAAGATATTGTGCAAGAAGCCATGCTGACTTTAGTGGCGAAATACGGCAATCACGACCCCAGCAGCTGGGGCCCGTTGTTTCACCGCATTTTGCATAGCCGCATGATGGATCATTTCCGCCGCGAAACTCGCAAGCGTAAATGGTTCACCACACTGGAACCACTCGATGATGCGGGCGAAGAAGATCCGTGGCAGCACATTCCTGACCGTGTGGATAACAACCCGGTCACTCTGCTGCAACGCGCCGACAATATGGATGCCGTCTTAGAGGCAGTGGGCGAATTACCCATTAGACAGCAGCAAGCTTTCTTGCTGCGAGCCTGGGAAGGCTATGACACCGCTCAGACAGCCGAGGCCATGGGCTGCGCTGAGGGAAGTGTAAAAACCCATTACTTCAGGGCCTTAAACAAAATTCGCGCCAAGCTTGACGGCATTGGCACAACAGCGGGGGACATGACATGAACACGATACCAGAGCTTTCCTTAGATGATGCCCGCCTTGCCAAACGCTTAGGCGAAACCTTAGATCGCGCGATCAGCGAGCCCGACCCCTTGTGGGATGCCCGCGTTGCGCAAATCGTTGCGCAAGCACAGCGTCAGCAAAAGCGCTCACATCGCTGGCAATGGTCCGGTGGTTTGGCCTTGGCCGCCAGCGTGGCGTTTATGGTGGTGCTCCCCGGCGACTGGCTGATTAAAGCTAGCGGCACGGAAACCACTCAGGCGCGCCCAGCAAGCAGCAGCATCGATGGCCAAATGCTCGAAGAGATTGACTGGCTGATGTCGATGGAGGATACGGCACGTGGCCAACGCTAATCGCGGCACGCCACGTGCGCATCGCACCGCTGCAGGACTGCTGCTGCTGGGCGCGTTAGCGCTGCCTGCGCTGGCCTGGGCGGAGACGCTGAGCTGGTCATCATTAAGCCCCGAACAGCAGGCCACATTGTCTGACTTTCAACCGCGCTGGGACGAAATCAACGAAACACGCCGCGCCCAGCTCGTCGATCGCGCTGAGCGCTGGCGCAACTTGCCCGACGAGAGCCGCCAAGCCATTTTGTCGCGTTGGAATGAGCTTAAAGGTCTATCCGCCGAAACACGCCAAGCGCTGCGTCAACGCTGGAACTCATTAACACCCGATGAGCGCCGCCAAGCCCTAAGCGCGGCGCCTGCTAGCGATAGCACGATGGACACCGCCACCTCGAATTAATCCTCATCATCATCACTGCCCGCACTCAGGCCTAGCTCCTTGAGTTTGCGGGTCAGCGTATTTCGGCCCCAACCCAGCACCACTGCAGCATCACGTCGCCGGCCACCAGTAAACTGCAAGGCCTCCGTGATTAGCACGCGCTCAAACGCCGGCGCGGCATGATCAAGCAGCGGCACCGCCGGCTTGCTCAGTAAGGCTTGGCGCGCCCACAACGCCAACGCATGCTCCCAGTTTGGCAACACGGCATCGGGCTCCTGCTCACTACCCGGCTGCAGCTCGGGCGGCAAATCACTGACCAAAACTTCGCGGCCCGTGGCCATCACGGTGATCCAACGACAGGTATTTTCGAGCTGACGGACATTGCCAGGCCAGGGCAGTCGCTGCAGATAAGCCGAGGCTTCCGCGGTCAATGACTTGGGCTCGACTTGTAGCTCTTTCGCCGCCCGCGCCATAAAAAACTGCGCTAAGCGGGGGATATCGACATTGCGATCACGCAAGCGCGGGATATGCACACGAATGACGTTGATGCGATGGAATAAGTCTTCCCGGAATTTACCCTCGACCACCAGCTTTTCAAGATTTTGGTGGGTCGCGGCAATAATGCGCACATCGACTCGCACCGGCACATGACCACCGACACGATAAAACTCGCCATCGGATAACACGCGCAGTAAGCGCGTTTGTGTATCGATAGGCATGTCGCCAATTTCATCGAGAAATAAAGTTCCACCGTCGGCCTGCTCAAAACGGCCTGTGCGTTGCGTGCTGGCACCGGTGAACGCACCTCTCTCATGACCAAACAACTCTGACTCCATTAAGTCTTTTGGAATCGCGGCCATATTGAGCGCAATAAAGGGCTTACGCGCACGCGGTGAGTGTTCGTGCAACGCACCCGCCACCAACTCTTTGCCAGTGCCCGACTCGCCGTTAATCAACACCGTGATATTAGAGTTACTCAACCGACCAATAGCGCGAAACACCTCCTGCATGGCCGGTGACTCACCGATGATGCTGGTCGAGCGAATGACCTCCACGACCGCCTCAATTGCCGGCGCGACCTGCTCTAAATGATGCACGACGGCACGCTGAACTAAGGCCACGGCCTCATCGACATCGAAGGGCTTGGGCAAGTACTCAAAGGCACCACCCTGATATGACGCCACCGCCGAGCTCAAATCGGAGTGTGCGGTCATAATGATCACCGGCACATGCGGATGCTGCTCACGAACTTGCGCTAAAAAATCTAAGCCATCAATGCCCGGCATACGAATATCACTAACCAAGGCCATCGGCTGTTCGTGCTTTAAACGCGCCAACGCGCTACTGGCATCCTCAAAACTGCTCACGGCCAAACCAGCTTGCGTCAGCGCGCGTTCGAGCACCCAGCGGATGGCGCGATCATCATCGATGACCCATACGGTATGTTTAGTCATGGCGCTTATCCAAAGGTAAATAAATACTAAAAAGGGTTTGGCCTGGGCAGGAGTCGCACTCAATCAGGCCGTGATATTGGTGAATAATGTCTTGTGCGATAGACAGCCCAAGGCCATTGCCAGCGGCACGACCGCTAACCATGGGATAGAAAATAGATTGCTTAAGCTCCGGCGGAATGCCCGGACCGTTATCTTCAATATCGATGCGTAACACCAAACGATGACGCTTCGCACCGATCGTAAACTGACGCATCGGACGCGTTTTAAACACCAGCGTAGGCTTACGCTCACTCGGATTTTCGAGCAAGGTCTGCAGGGCGTTGCCACCGATATTGAGCATGGCTTGAATTAACTGATCCGGATCAGCTTCAATGTCTGGCAAGGAAGGATCGTAATCGCGCACGATGCTAATGCGACCATCGGCCTCAGCCTCCAATAGCGTCACCACGCGCTCCACACACTCATGCGGATTGACCATGCGTAGCGCGGGCAAGCGCCGTGGACCGAGCATGCGATCAGCCAGCACGCGCAGACGATCAGCCTCTTCAATGATCACCCGCGTGTACTCTTTGAGCTCCGCATCGGGCAGCTCACGCTCCAGCAACTGTGCCGCACCACGTATGCCGCCAAGCGGATTTTTAATCTCATGCGCAACGCCCCGCACCAACTGTCGCATGGCCTGATGACTGACCAGCATGGCCTCTTCGCGGGCAATTTTTAGCAGTCGATCGCGTGGTTGAATTTCAATAAGCAGCTCAGGCTTTACACCGGGCGCTGAAAATAGCGACACCGTGTAATCCACCGTGATATCGCGCAGACCAACGTGTAGTCGCGCCTCGCGTTTGGTGAACTGATGGCCACTGCGCAAAGTTTCCGCGAGCGCCGCGCCCGCATTATTTTCAAACTCAATAAGCACTTGCGTTAGCGGCAGACCCAAGGCGCGGCTGTGACTAATTCCCAATAGACTTTCGGCAGCGGGATTGACATAGACCAAGCGGAGATCGGTATCGCATAGCAAAACCGCTGTGCTCAGACTCTCTAATAGGCGTTTGGGTGATCGCTCTTCGCTCATGCGCTGCTCTATTGTGGGTATGCAAAAGATGGCTGCAAAAATCGCACCAGCAGAGCCAAGCCCTGCAATAGCGCACGCTTGCCGCTTAAGATTTCATTACTCACGAGAAAGCGCACCACTTGAGTGCGTATTGCTGCGCGACAACAAGGTCATTATGCACCATTTTGGTGCCCGCGGATCGCGCCACGAAGCTGCTCGCCGCCTGCGGGAATTACGCTACAATGCGCGCATTCTGATCACTCGGTTTAACCCTCATGTCGCTCGCAAATCCTCGCGTTGGTTTCGTCTCACTCGGCTGCCCTAAAGCCCTCGTCGACTCTGAGCGCATCCTCACTCAGCTGCGCACCGAAGGCTACGAAATCTCCGCCAGCTATGAAGGCGCGGACTTAGTCGTGGTCAACACCTGTGGTTTCATCGACTCGGCCGTGCAGGAATCGCTCGATGCCATCGGTGAAGCCTTAGCCGAAAATGGCAAAGTCATCGTCACGGGTTGCTTGGGTAAGAAGGCCGACCTGATTCGCGCGGCACATCCCAGCGTGCTGAGCGTCACCGGCCCGCAAGCCTACGAAGAAGTCATGGGCGCGGTGCACCAATTTCTACCGCCGAAACATGATCCATTCCTAGATTTAGTGCCGCCGCAGGGCATCAAGCTCACGCCCAAGCACTACGCCTATTTGAAAATTTCCGAAGGCTGCAATCACCGTTGCACCTTCTGCATCATCCCCTCGTTGCGCGGCGACTTAGTCTCGCGCCCGATTGGCTCGGTGCTCAGCGAAGCAGAAAATTTAGCGAAAGCCGGCGTCAAAGAAATTTTGGTGGTCTCGCAAGACACTAGCGCCTATGGCGTTGACCTGAAATACAAACTCGATTTCTGGGGCGGTCGCCCAGTCAAAACACGCATGCTAGAACTCTGCGAAGCGCTCGGCACCCTAGGCGTCTGGGTCCGTCTGCACTACGTCTATCCCTACCCGCATGTCGACAATGTCATTCCGCTGATGGCCGAAGGCAAAATCCTGCCCTACCTAGACATTCCCTTCCAGCATGGCAGCCCGAGCGTGCTTAAACGCATGAAGCGTCCAGCACATGCCGAAAACACGCTGGAGCGCATCAAGAAGTGGCGTGAGATTTGCCCGGACTTGATCATCCGCTCAACCTTCATCGTCGGCTTTCCTGGCGAAACCGAAGAAGAATTCCAAGAGCTGATGGATTGGCTGCAAGAAGCCCAGCTTGATCGCGTTGGCTGCTTCCCGTACTCGCCAGTCGAAGGCGCAGTCGCCAATGATGTAGCCGAGCCAGTGCCCGAAGCCATCAAACTCGAACGCCATGAGCGCTTCATGCTCTTAGCAGCAGAGATTTCAGCCGCTCGTTTGCAGCGCCGCGTCGGTCGCATTGAGCAAGTCTTGATCGATGAGATTGATGCTGAAGAAGGCGTGGCGATTGCTCGCTCAAAAGCTGATGCGCCAGAAATTGATGGCAATGTCTTCATTGAAGGCGAAGGCGCGGCGGCATTGCTGCCTGGCCAGATGGTCATGGTGCGCATCACTGAAGCTGATGAGTATGATTTGTTTGCGGAGTTAGTGGCTGAGTGAGCTGCTTAATCGATGTTGGGTCATTGCTAAGGCTGGGGTAGGCTGGGGCAATGAAACACGCCGTGAATACATCCCTGTAGGCTCGCAGGCGCCATCCCTGGCGCCTGACGGTTTCACCGCCTCAGCCTACCCCAACCTCTGCGTGGCCATCGACGCCATTCCCCATCTAAGCGTTAGCATTCAGCCGAGTGCTACTGAAGCAATACCCGGCAGATTTGAACTAGCGTTGCGTTTTTCTAGGGATCATCGATGAATCAAATTAATCCAAAAAAACTGCTCAACAGCAAATGGACAGCGGTAACGCCGCAGGGCAAAGAGAAGCACTTCTTGGTCACCGAGGTGGAGTTTGACGAAGAGGACAGCGTTATTGCCTGCTCAATTGAGGCCGTGATGTCGAAGCGCTCGATGCCAATTCAATGGCAGGATTTAAAAAATACCAGTAACTGGGCACAAGGCTGGAAGTAGCTTTCTCCGCCTCAGCCCACAGCACAAAGCCATCTCACGTAAACGCAATAGCCTCGCCTCCCTGCTCGACAACCACTCGAGCCAACAGCTCCTGCAACGTCTCACCAGTGGTTCGGCAAAACCACTGATCATCCTGCCGGCCCAAATGAAAGCCGCCCGAACGCGCTGCCACCCAAATCTCGCACGTAGCGACTTGGCGATTGATAATAATCTTGCTGCCATCCTCGGCGGTCAGCGTCAGGATGCCCGAGCTCATCTCAAAATCGAGCTCGGTATCGGCGTCTTCAACCTGTTGCTCGATGCTCAGCAACGTGGCCTCGGCTAGGGCATTAAATTCAGACTCGTTCATGGCGTCCTCGCGACTAGGGGTGGGCTTGGGGAAATGCGTGCACTGCCGCATAATAGCGCACTCTAATTTGTGCCGCGGGATGATTGCCATGATTCGCATCGTGATGTTGCTCTGCGTAGGCCTACTTAGCGCCTGCGGACAAAAAGCCCCGCTGTATTTCCCACCCGCCAAGGCTGAGACCTACACAGCACCTGAGCGTAGTTCACCACCAGAATTTCCAGCGCCTAGCGAACAACCTACAGCGCCGGCACCTGATGAGAACGCCGAGCCCGTAAGCGCGGCCCAACCGTCCGCTTAACTGAACATAATTTAGGATATAGCATGACTGCGCTGCACCTGATCGATGGCACTCGCCACCTCGAAGCCGTTGCCCTTGAAAGCCTAGCGACACGCTTCGGTACGCCGCTATACGTCTACTCGCGCGCGGCGCTCACTGCCAACTATCAAGCCTTCGATGAGGCCTTCGCTGAGGTCGATCATCAGGTCTGCTTCGCGGTGAAAGCTAACTCCAATATCGCTGTGCTGAATGTGCTGGCGCGACTGGGTTCGGGCTTTGACATTGTCTCTGGAGGCGAGCTGGAGCGCGTCATTGCCGCCGGCGGCGAGCCCAGCAAAATTGTCTTTTCTGGATTAGGTAAAACTGAGGCGGAGATCGAGCGCGCGCTGAAACTTGGCATCGCCTGCTTCAATGTCGAGTCGGAGGCAGAGCTTGAGCGCATCAATACGGTGGCCGCTCGCCTCAATGTGAAAGCGCCGATTAGCTTGCGCGTGAATCCCGATGTCGACGCGCAAACACATCCGTATATTTCCACCGGCTTGAAAGAAAACAAGTTTGGCGTAGCGATTGAACGTGCGCCTGAAGTCTATCGCCACGCCATGGCACTGGGAAATTTAGAGGCGGTCGGCATCGATTGCCATATTGGTTCTCAGCTCACCAGCACAGCACCATTTTCCGATGCACTCGACCGCGTGCTGGCGATGATTGATCAGCTTGCCGATGAGGGCATCGCGCTCGCGCATATCGATATCGGTGGCGGTCTGGGCGTGCGCTACCACGATGAAACGCCGCCGACACCAGCTGAATATGCCGCCGCGCTATTGCCCCGACTAAAAGCCAGTGGCCTAAAGGTGTATATGGAGCCAGGCCGCGCGATTGCTGCCAATGCTGGCGTGTTGCTCACGCGCGTGGAGTTTGTAAAACCCACCGAGCACAAGCATTTCGCCATCATTGATGCGGCTATGAACGACTTGATTCGCCCAGCGCTGTATCAGGCGTGGATGGATATCGTGCCGGCCACGCCGCGTACGGAAGTGACGATGCAACGCTACGATGTCGTTGGCGCAGTCTGCGAGACCGGTGACTTCCTCGGCAAAGATCGCGATTTGAGCATTATCGCCGGTGATTTATTGGCCGTTACTGGTGCTGGCGCTTACGGCTTTGTCATGAGTTCCAACTACAACACCCGTGGCCGCGCCGCCGAAGTCATTGTTGATGGTGATCAAGCCTGGCAGGTTCGCCGCCGCGAAACCACCGCCGATCTCTTAGCGCTTGAATCGTTGCTGCCCTAACAACACAATAGAGCCGTTCGCGAGTCGCTAGGCCATGCAGGCCGCCAGACTCGCCCAAGCTTAGGAGCCCGAAGATGCGTCTGGAATTTACCAAGATGCACGGTCTCGGCAACGACTTTTTGATGCTGGACTTGGTATCGCAACGCGCGCGTCTCGACGCGCCATTAATCCGCCGCTTGGCCGATCGCCACACCGGCGTTGGCTTTGATCAGCTGCTCATCGTTGAAGCGCCGACACGGCCCGATGTCGATTTCCGCTACCGTATTTTCAATGCCGATGGCTCAGAAGTATCGCAGTGCGGCAATGGCGCGCGCTGCTTCGCACGCTTCGTACGCGACCGCCGCCTCACGCGCAAAGATCAGCTCTTGGTGGAAACCTCCAGCGGCGTCATCAAGCTCAACATCACGCGCAATGGCTGGGTCACGGTCGATATGGGCAGTCCTCGATTGATGCCGAAAGACATCCCATTTCTGGCTCCTGACATGGCGGTCGACTATGACCTCGCGCTACCTGACCGTACGCTGCGCATTGCTGCCGTGAGCATGGGCAACCCGCACGCGGTGTTGCGCGTGGAGTCCGTCGCCAGCGCCGCTGTGGCCGAATTAGGGCCCTTGATTGAAGCTCACCGCTGCTTTCCCGAGCGCGTCAATGCCGGCTTTATGGAAGTCGTGCATCGCGGCCTTATTCGTCTGCGTGTCTATGAGCGCGGTGCCGGTGAAACGCTGGCCTGTGGCACCGGCGCTTGCGCTGCGGTGGTGGCGGGTATTCGCTGGGGAGTGCTTGACCCCGAGGTACGCGTCGCGCTGCCCGGTGGCGAGCTGACGATTGCTTGGGCGGGCGGCGAGTCGCCCGTGCTGATGACTGGCCCAACAGCGCGCGCCTACGATGGCGTGCTCCGTATGGGTGAGGGAGACGCATGAGTAATCCCTTGAGCGATGCCGATGTCGCGGCATGGTTGGCCGCACACCCGACATTTTTCGAGCATCATCCGGAGTTATTGGCCACGCTGCATATTAGCCATGAACATCAAGGCCGTGCGGTGTCGCTGATCGAGCGCCAAGTCACGCAACTGCGCCGCCACAACGACGAACTCAGCGAGCGCCTCACCGAGCTGATGCAGACCGCCAGCGACAACGATGCGCTTTTTGCACAGTTAAGCCGCGTGTTATTGCGCGTGGCCGGCAGCGCCAGTATTGGGCAAATGGGCACACGCTTATTTAACGAATTGCGCGAACCCTTTCACTGCCAGCAAGTCTCCATGTTGCTGCTGCAAGACCAAGCACCGCTGCCGTGGCTCGCGACATCGGCGAATGCCTTTGATAAGCGTCTGCCCGGCTTACTAGCCAGTCGCCGCGCGCTGGCCGGCAAATGGCGTCGCGATGAGCTGCGCTTTCTGTTTGGTGAAAGTGGCCTGCAACTGAGCTCAGCAGCGATCATTCCACTCTGTGCTGGTGACCGCGTCGTGGGCATTTTGAGCTTAGGCTCGACTGAGGCCAGTCATTTTCGCAGCAGTATGGATACGCTGTTTATTTCACATTTGGGCGATGTCGTTGGTGAGCTACTCGGGCGCTTTCTGCGCCATCCCAACAGCCCAGACTCAGCATGAGCCTGCACGAGGACATCGCTGCCTTTCTTAGCTACTTAAGTAGTCAGCGCTTGGCCTCACCGCATACCGTAAAAGCCTACTCACGCGACATTCAAGCGCTCGCAGGTTTTCTCGTCAGCCATGACACGCACGCGTGGTGTGACTTCACGCGACCGTTACTCGAGGCGTGGATAGGCGAATGCCGTGACCGCGACTTGAGCACGCGCAGCATTGGCCGCCAGCTCTCTGCCGTGCGGCGCTTCTATGATCATCTCTCGCGCACACAAGCGGTTGGCGAACATCCCACGCGCGGCTATCAACTCAAGCAGCGCGGCGTGGCGCTACCGCAAGTGCTCGATGTCGATCATATTCAGCAGCTCCTCGATGCGCCTGCTCCCAGCGACGAAAAAGCCGCGCAGCTATGGCGTCGAGACAAAGCAATGCTGGAGCTGTTTTACTCCTCGGGCCTGCGCTTAGCGGAGCTATCGCAGCTGAAGCTAAGCGATTTAGACTTGAGCGCCGGTTTAGTTACTGTGCTGGGTAAAGGCCGTAAAACACGGGTGTTACCGGTGGGCAAAATGGCTCGTGAGGCTATCGTGGTGTGGCTGGGCACGCGGCCTGAACTTGTTCGCGCAGGCAGCGAGAGCTGGTTGTTTTTGAGTCAGCGCGGTGATCGTTTAAGTGAACGCAGCATTCAGGCGCGCTTAGTGCATCAGGCCAAACGCGTTGGTCTCGATAGACGCTTATATCCACACTTGTTGAGGCACTCCTTTGCCTCGCATCTGCTAGAGTCCAGCCACGACTTACGCGCGGTGCAAGAGTTGCTCGGCCATAGCGATATTCGCGCCACCCAAATCTACACGCATTTGGATTTTCAGCACTTGGCAGCGGTCTATGACCAAGCCCATCCGCGCGCAAAAACCAAACCCTAAAGCGCTTCAGGCGCGGGAGTAGCGCATGACCCCGATTCGCCTAATCACCTTTGACCTCGATAACACGCTCTGGGATGTCGAGCCGGTGATCATTCGCGCCGATGCTGCCATGCACGACTGGCTCGCGCAGGCGCATCCTGAGTGGAAGAGTCTTGATCATTCAGACTTTTCGGCGTGTCAGCGTATGGCCTGGGAGCAGCTAACCGATCAGCGTCATAACTTAACTGCACTGCGTATCGCCACGCTAGAGCGAGCTCTCGCGCAATGCGGCCTGCACAACGAGCAAGCAGAGCTTTCAGCGCGGCAGGCCTTCGCGGTATTTCAGGCTGAACGCAATAACGTCACGCTCTTCGATGACGCTATCGAGATGCTGCAAACCTTGGCCAATCGCTATGACTTACACGCCATTACCAATGGCAATGCCGACATCACCGACATGCCAATTGCGCCCTATTTCCGCGCGCACTTTTCGGCAGAGAGCGTGGGTGCGGCAAAGCCCGATGCCGCGCTGTTTTTAGCGGCATTGAAGTATGCCGGCATTAGCCCCAACGGGGCGGTGCATGTTGGCGATCATCCAGAGCAAGATGTTGCTGCGGCGCAGGCCGTGGGCATGCGGGCAATTTGGTTTAATCCGCGACGTGAGGAATGGCCGTTGGCCGGTGGCCCCGATGCGCAAGTGCATACGCTGGCGGATTTAGCAGAGGCGATTACATCGCTGGACTAGTTGCGAAAGCTCACGGCGAGCTTGCATATAAGCTCGCCGCGTAGCTACACCGATGCCTAGTGCCGTCCACGCTCCGCCAACGGCGCTAAATGCAGCGTGATATCGCACTCAGGCAACACCGCACGCACGGCATCTTCGACCTGATCGCAGAGCGCATGAGCCTCGCCGAGGCTAAGCTGGCCAGAAACCAACAAATTACCATCAACGAAGCGTCGACGACCGGACTTGCGTGTGCGTAACGCACTGACCTCAGCATCTGCTGGCAGCGTTTTCGCCAGCGCGGCATCGAGTTTACGCAGCTCATTGGCGGGTAATGCTTCGTCCATCAAGCCCGCCACGGCGGGTGCCAAGACGCGCAAGCCGGTCAGAAATAAATGCACGGAAACCGCCAGTGCAATGATGGGATCCAGCCACGCCTGTGAGGGCAGCAGCCAAATCACCAGCAGACCCAAAACGATCGCCACTGAGGTCCAGACATCTGACAGCAAATGCTCAGCGTCGGCGCGTAGCACCAGGCTATCCTCTTCGCGGGCGACCTGAAACAGCTTCCATGCCGTCGCGCCATTGAGTAACGAGGCCACGACAACAATCAGTAAGCCAACACTCATCTGCGTTAATGGCCCTGGGTTTTGTAGCCGCGACCACGCCGCCGCCACGATGCCGACTGCTGCAATCAAAATCAGCAGTCCCTCGGCAGCGGCAGAAAAGTATTCGGCTTTATCATGGCCAAACGGATGCTCAGCATCGGCCGGTTGCGCCGCCACGGTCAGCACATAAAACGCAAATGCCGCCGCGGCGAGATTGACCAACGACTCTAGCGCATCAGAGAGGATGCTCACCGAACCAGTCAGCGACCATGCCCAGGTTTTTAGTGCCATCGTGACCAAGGCAGTGATGATCGACAGCACCGCCATTTTTTGCAGGCGAGATAGCTGCGGCAGCAGCATAGATTTTACTGAATGGCTCACTCGTGCGAACCAGCGTCGGCCTCTGGTGGTACCTCACGAATGCGCCCGCCAGATGCTAGAAAGCGCTCCATTTCTGCTTCCAATTCGCGGCGCAGCGACTCTTTAGCTGACGGGCTTAAACTCTCTGCCTCAGCAACCTCACTGCGCTTACGAGCGGCAACTTCGGGGTCTACCTCGACCTCTGGTGTCTCTGCCGCTTCGCTGTTGTCGTCGCCAGCGTCTTCATTTTCATCGTAGTCGTAATCATTGTCGGCCATGGCCAATTCTCCACCCACTTAACAAGATGTGATGCTGCAACGCCAGCGGCCATTTGACCAGAGCTGTTGCGTAAATAGTGCGCCATTAATCTAAATTTAAGTCATAAAAAAAGGGAGCCCTAAGGCTCCCTCGCAAGTGCACTCAACACTTAGCTAAACAATTACACTTTACCGCGAGTAAACTCTGGGTAGGCTTCCATGCCGCACTCTGCAGTATCAACGCCGTTGTACTCTTCCTCTTCGCTAACGCGCAGACCGAAGATTACTTTGATCACACCCCAGACAATCAGGCTGGTGACAAACACCCAAGCGAAGATTGCGCCAATGCCGGTCAACTGAGCGACCAGAGTAGCATCAGGAT
>JBDSQT010000164.1:0-14842 GCA_039929665.1 Paraperlucidibaca sp. | reverse complement strand
CTCGCGGCATTGAGACCGCGTTTGTCACGTTGCACGTTGGCGCGGGTACCTTTCAGCCGGTGCGCAGCGATCAACTCGAAGATCACATCATGCACGCCGAATGGCTGACGGTGTCTACTGAGGTAGTTGCTGCTATGCAGGCGGCACGCGCGCGTGGTGGTCGCGTGATCGCCGTGGGCACGACTAGCGTGCGCGCCTTGGAGTCGATGGCTTGGGCGAGTCGCGGCTTAGACCCTGAGCAATGGCGAGTAGGGCGGAATCAGCAGGTGCAGAGTCCGGCAGCGGAATATGCCGGTCTGTCAAAGAAAGCTGCCATCGCCCAACAGCTCAAACCCTATGCTGGCGACACGCGTCTATTCATCACCCCCGGCTACGACTGGCAAGTGATCGATGCCATGGTGACAAATTTCCACCTGCCTGAGTCCACGCTATTGATGCTGGTCTCGGCAATGGCTGGCCGCGATGCGGTGTTGGCAGCCTATGCGCAGGCCATCGAGCAACATTACCGATTTTTTAGCTATGGCGATGCCATGTGGGTCACCGATCCAGACTGGGATGACAGTGTCGCGGCCGTAGATGCCACTCACTCCGCATCACCTGTAGCTATGCCCACGCTGACAAGAGAAGCCCCATGAAGTTCACGCTAAAAGCCACCGATGGCAAAGCCCGTCGCGGCACGCTGACCTTTGATCGCGGCACCGTCGAGACGCCTGCCTTTATGCCAGTCGGCACTTACGGCACGGTGAAAGGCATGCTGCCGCGTGACATCCACGCGATTGGTGCTGAGATCATTCTCGGCAACACCTTTCATCTGTGGTTACGACCCGGCACCGAGGTCATCAAGCAGCACGGTGATTTGCACAACTTCACGCAATGGCAGGGTCCTATCCTCACTGATTCCGGTGGTTTTCAGGTCTTCAGCTTGGGCAAGTTGCGCAAAATCACTGAAGAGGGCGTGCGCTTTCAATCACCGGTTGATGGCAGCAAAGTATTTTTGAGCCCAGAAGAAAGCATGCGCATCCAGCGCGATCTTGGTTCCGATGTGGTGATGATTTTTGATGAGTGCACGCCGTATCCAGCCACGCATGATGAGGCCAATACGTCGCTGGAACTTTCGCTGCGCTGGGCTAAGCGCTCGAAAGAGGCTCATGGCGATAACCCCAACGCGCTGTTTGGTATTGTCCAGGGTGGTATGTATGAAGATCTGCGCCTGAAGTCGCTGGCCGGCCTTGAGCAGATCGACTTCGACGGCTATGCCATTGGCGGCTTGTCGGTGGGCGAGCCGAAAGAAGACATGCTGCGTATCTTGGACTTTTTGCCCGAGCATTTGCCTGCAGACAAACCGCGCTACGTCATGGGTGTCGGCAAGCCTGAAGACTTAGTCGAAGGCGTGCGTCGTGGCATCGATATGTTTGACTGCGTCATGCCTACCCGTAACGCGCGCAACGGCCATTATTTTGTTACCGATGGCATCGTGCGCATTCGCAATAGCCAATATAAAACCGATACCGGCCCACTCGATCCGCACTGTGATTGCGAGGCCTGTTCGGGCTTTTCGCGCGCCTATTTGCATCACTTAGATAAGTGCGGCGAAATGCTTGGCGCGCAACTCGGCACCATCCATAATTTACGCTACTACCAACGCCTCATGGCGGGTTTGCGTGAGGCCATTGAACAAGGTAGATTGCAGGCCTTCGTCGATGACTTCTATGCCCGTCGTGACCTATCAACACCCCCGCTTAATGTGGATATTTCGGAGTAATATCAATGAGTTTCTTTATTTCTGATGCGATGGCTGAAGCCGGCGCTGGCGCTCCATCAGCTACTGGCCAAATCGTCATGCTGCTGGGCTTTTTGGTGATCTTCTATTTCCTCTTATGGCGCCCACAAGCAAAACGCCAAAAAGAAGCGAAAAATTTGATTGAAAGCTTGGGCAAAGGCGATGAGATTGTATTTGCTGGCGGCTTGCTCGGCCGTATCACCAAGCTTGAAGGCGACTTCGCTGTGGTTGAGATCAACGACAATATGGAAGTGAAAATTCAAAAAGCTTCGGTGATTGCCAATCTGCCTAAGGGCACACTGAAAAGCCTTTAATCCTCACCACCCCCGACCCGTTCGGGGGTATTTATTTGCACAGGTGTTCGCATGCGTTTCCCCGCTTGGAAATATGTCCTGATTGTCTTTGTTTTACTCATTTCGGTGCTGTATTCACTGCCCAATCTTTACCCCGATGAGCCAGCGTTGCAGGTCTCGGGTGCTCAGGCGGCGACGCCTATCGATGCTGAATTACTGCAGCGTGCCGCGTTTGCGCTTGATGAAGCCAAAATGGCGCATCACGGTGATGAAGTGCAGGCCAAAGGTGTGCTTTTGCGTTTAAACACGCCCGAAGAGCAAGTGCAGGCTCAGGCCGTATTGCGCCGTGCGTTGGGTGATAACTATGTGGTCGCCTTGAACTTAGCGCAGACCACGCCAGACTGGCTATCGGCTATTGGTGCCAAGCCTGTAAAGCTCGGCTTGGATTTGCGTGGCGGCGTGCATTTCAAACTCGAAGTGGATGTTGCGAAAGCCTTAGAGCAGCGCCAAGAAGGCTATGCCAGCGATATTCGTAAACAATTTCGGGATGCCCGAGTGGCATACCGAGGTGTCACTGAGCTAGCCGGCGGGCAGCTAGAAGTGCGTTTTGCCGATGACGCTGCGCGCCAAGCCGGTCTTGATATTTTGCGTGCTCAGTTTGCTGACTTTATGCCGGAGCTGGTGAGTCGTGCCGAAGGCCCGAGCATTCGTCTCGAGTACACCCCAGCAAAACGCAACGAAATTATCGACTACGCCGTGGGGCAAAACCTCACGACCCTGCGTAATCGTATTAACGAAATTGGGGTGTCTGAGCCGGTTATTCAGCGCCAAGGTACTAACCGCATTGTCGTGGAGTTACCGGGTCTGCAAGACACCGCAGAAGCTAAACGTATTTTGGGCCGCACCGCGAGCTTGGAGTTCCGTTTCACCAGCCAAGAGGCTGATTCGGGCTTCAGCACACCGCCTGGCACCGAGCGCTTAGATCGCTCACAGGGCGGCACAGTGCTGCTTGAGAAGCGCAAAATCGTCACCGGTGAGCGCGTCACTAATGCGCAATCAAGCTTTGATGAGTTCTCTCGCCCGCAGGTCAACATCAATCTCGATAGCCGTGGTGGTCGCCTCATGGCGGATGCCACGCGTGACAGTGTGGGTCGCCAAATGGCGGTGCTATTCGTTGAAAACAAGCAGCGAATTCGCTTTGAGACCGATGCCAATGGCAAACCGGTAGAGATTCGCGATCCCTATATTGAGCGTCGTGTGATTAACGTTGCCACCGTGCAATCGATGTTGGGCTCGCAGTTTCGCATCACCGGCCTAGACTCTCCCGCAGAGTCACAAGAGTTGGCGCTATTGCTGCGTGCTGGTGCCTTAGCGGCACCCATGTACTTTGTTGAAGAGCGCACGGTGGGCCCCAGCCTAGGTCAGGAAAACATCGACAAAGGTTTGCTATCAACACAAATTGGCCTGGTCTTGGTGGCCTTGCTGATGCTGGCGGTCTACAAAGGCTTTGGTCTGATCGCTAACGTCGCGGTGGTGTTGAACTTGGCGATATTGATGGCGGTGATGGGTGCGCTTGGCGCGGCGTTGTCATTGCCGGGTATTGCCGGCATCGTGCTGACCATCGGCATGGCGGTTGACGCCAACGTGCTGATTTGTGAGCGTATCCGCGAGGAGCTACGCAATGGCATGAGCCCGATGGCATCGATTGCCGCCGGCTATGATCGCGCCTGGGGCACCATTCTCGATGCCAACTTGACCACGCTCATCGTTGCAGTGATTTTGTTTGCCATCGGTACTGGTCCGATCAAAGGCTTCGCCATCACCTTGGCGATCGGCATTCTCACTTCCATGTTTACTGCCATCACCGTGACCCGTGCCATCGTGCAGCTGGTCTATGGTGGTCGTCGTATCAATAGCATCAGTATTTAAGAGGCCGTCATGAGCGAAGCTCGTATTATCCGTTTCATGCGTTTTCGCCGCTTCATGGCCATTGTGTCTGGGGCGGTAGTCGTCGTTGGTTTAGTGTCGCTGTTTACTCAAGGGCTAAACCTCGGCTTAGATTTCACCGGCGGTACCGCTATTGAGCTGCGCTTTGAGCATGCAGCGCATCAGTCGGAAGTCAGCGCTGCGCTGGATAAAGCCGGTATCGATGATGCTGTGGTGCAGTACTTAGGTGGTGCGAATACCATCCAAGTGCGTCTGCCGCCGCAGCCAGGCGAGGCCACATTGGTGGGGCAGCGTATTGTTGAGGCCGTGTCGACGCCCGAGAATCCTGCGGTGGTGCAACAGATCGACAGTGTTGGCTCGCAAGTCGGTGATGAGCAGTACACGCAGTCGGTGATCGCCATCACCTTGGCGCTGGCCTTAATGATGGGCTATGTCGCTATTCGCTATCGCTTCAAATTTGCTGTCGGTGCAGTGATCTCGCTATTTCATGACGTCATCTTTGTGGTCGGCGCGTTCTCGCTATTTCAACTGCCATTTGACCTGACGGTCTTGGCTGCCGTGATGGCGTTGATTGGTTACTCGCTCAACGACACCATCGTGGTTTTTGATCGCGTACGTGAAAACTTCCGTAAGCTGCGCAAGTCTGACCCGATCGAGATTGTTGATATTTCGCTGACGGAAACCTTGCGCCGTACGGTGATGACTGTGGCGACAGTAATAGTCGTGGTCTTGGCCATGCTGATCGCTGGTGGCTCGGCACTGCATTGGTTCTCCGTGGCCTTGCTGATTGGCTTGTTTGCCGGTA
Source organism: Paraperlucidibaca sp. (assembly GCA_039929665.1). Lineage (GTDB taxonomy): Bacteria > Pseudomonadota > Gammaproteobacteria > Pseudomonadales > Moraxellaceae > Perlucidibaca. The sequence goes on along the minus strand of JBDSQT010000164.1, from coordinate 10,017 downwards.
CGTACTCGTCGATTTACATAGCCTCGGCTTATGCGTTGGCCATGGGCTTGTCGAAAGAAGACTTTATTGTTGAAGTGAAAAAAGCCGAAGACGACTTGCCATAAGCGGTCATTTCTAACGTATAGCTCATCGAGGTAGATCATTATGATTCGCGTACATCACTTAGAAAACTCACGCTCACAACGCGTGCTGTGGTTGCTAGAAGAGTTAGGTTTGCCTTATGAGGTGGTGCGTTATAGCCGTAACCCGCAGACCATGTTGGCTCCGCCCGAGCTACGCGCCATTCACCCTCTGGGTAAGTCACCGGTTATTACCGATGGCGATGTGGTGGTGGCCGAATCCGGTGCCATCATCGAGTATCTCGTTGAGACCTACGGCAATGGCGCTTTGCAACCAGCCGTGGGCACTACTGAGCGTCTGCGCTATCGCTATTGGCTGCATTACGCCGAAGGCTCAGCGATGATGCCGTTATTATTGAAGCTGATTTTTAGCCGTCTGCCGCAATCAAAAATGCCGGCCTTGATCCGCCCAATCGCTAGAAAAATAAGCCAAGGCGCACAGAAAAACTTCATCGATCCGCAAATTAAACAGCATCTCTATTTCATGGAGACTGAGATGGCAGGGCGCAAATGGGTCTGCGGTGATGACTTTACTGCCGCCGATGTGCAGCTCAGTTTTCCCTTAGAGGCGGCTAGTGCGCGTGGTGGCCTAGATACAAAGTATCCCAATCTCGCGGCGCTGATTTCGCGCATGCATGCGCGTCCCGCTTATCGGAAAGCCTTAGAGCAGGGCGGGCCTTATGAGTTGATGCGCTAGCTTAGTCATGTACTATTCGGCTGCTATACAACTTTAGGAGCACGACAATGAACATGAAATTTGCTGCAGCATTATCGCTGGCTTTGGGCGCTGCTTTGTTAGCAGGCTGTGAGAAGAAACCCGAAACTTTCATGGAGAGCGTCGCTGATGCCGTTGGCGATGCTACTGATACGCGTGAAAACGAAGCCATGAAAGATGCTCTTGAAGATATGCAGGAAGCAGCATCTGATGCCGGTGAAGCCGTTAGTGATGCGGCCGCTAATGCTAAAAAAGCCATGAGCAGCGACGCTAAATAAGCGACGGTATTCATTGGGCGCCCGATGTACTTAGCGTGCATCGGGCTTTTTTATGTTGGAAAGCGCAGGAAAAGACAAAATTTATACAAATTCAGGCGGTGAGCGCATTGTGTTTGGTTGATTTTTCACCAACTATGGTGTTCTGACTGTTGAGAGCTACGCCATGAAGCGACTCCTCCTCGCCACCGCTGTGGTGGCATCGCCACTACATGCCGCCGAACTGCAGCCCATTCTCACGCTGAAGAACTTGTTCAAAGACGTGCCGGCTAAACTCGGCCTGATGACTAAGCAAGAGCGTCTGCTGCGCAGTGAGTACGATCGTCTTGAGGGTAGTATAAAAAGTCCCGATGCGGGCATTGCACTGGTATCTAGCGAGCGCGACATGGATACGCGCTTTTGCCAACTGGGCGATTGCTCATCGGGTAGTGCGTTTCGCATGCGCCAGGACCGCACAGGGCTGGCCTGGAACTTACCGGTAAGTGCTGACTTTCGTGTGGCGGCGAAAGCTGAGTGGGTGCGTTACCAAACTTACTCGCTAACGCAGCGCAGCAGTGAAGGTTTATTTGGCATGGGTATGGGTCTTGATAGCAGCTGGCGTTTGAGTAGTGCGATCTCGGCCTATGCTAGCGCCGGCGTTTTGCAGCTCAATGAGCAAAGCGGCTTAGAGGGATTGGTGGGTTTAAGCTCTCAGTTTGATAAAACCAAGGTGTTTGTTGAGGCGACGTGGATGGACATGAAGGCCTCTGATCGGTTCGACTCAAGTGTTGAGTCGAACAATCTGCGTGTGGGTATTTCACGCGCATTTTCAGGGCTTTAAGCATTTAGCTAATTTTGGCTCTGAGCAACGCATAGGCGTTGCTCAGAGCTTTCACTAGCAGGGCTCAGCGCTTCAAGCTTGCCGGAATATGCGGTGCCAACGTTGTCAGCAAGCCTTTAAATACTTTCGGGTTGCCCGCTACGATGTTACCGCTAGTTAAATAGCCATGACCGCCGACAAAATCCGACACCAAGCCGCCTGCCTCACGAATGATCAACTCGCCAGCGGCGATATCCCAAGGCGCCAAGCCAAATTCAAAGAAGCCATCTAAGCGACCTGCAGCGACATAGGCTAAGTCTAGCGATGCCGCACCAGCACGGCGCAGGCCGGCGGTTTGGCTGGCGACGGCTTTGAACATGTTCAAATAGCCGTCCATCGCGTGCATTTGATCGGGGCGGAACGGGAAGCCGGTGCCAATCAGTGCGCCTTCTAGGCCGCGACGATCGGATACGCGCAAGCGGCGACCGTTCATGGTTGCACCGCTACCACGACTAGCAGAGAATGCTTCGCGCTTGAGTGGGTCAAGCACGACGGCATGCTCGGTCACGCCTTTGTATTGCACGGCAATGGAAATTGCGTATTGCGGAAAGCCGTGAATAAAGTTGGTCGTGCCATCGAGAGGATCAACGATCCATAGCCAGTCAGCGCCTTCGCCTTTGCCGGCAGTGGCACCTGACTCTTCGGCCTGAATAGCGTGGCCAGGATAGGTTTTTCGGATGAACTCGATGATGGCGCGCTCAGCGGCGGTATCGACTTGAGTGACGTAGTCGTTCAAGCCCTTCGCTTCAACATCAACAAGATCTAAACGATCGGCGGCTTTCGCGATAATATCAGCGGCCAAATTGGCGGCGCGAAGCGCCATAGTCAGCATGGGTTGCATGAAGCAGACTCTGTATAAAGAACGTAGATTGTAGCTAGTGTAACATAGGCAGCCTTATGAATATCTCTACTCGTATCATCCTTGTGCACACGTCCTTGCCGGCAAACATCGGTTCGACGGCGCGTGCTATGAAAACCATGGGCCTCACTGACCTAGTGTTGGTCTCCCCAAAATACTTCCCACACGCCGATGCTACCTCACTGGCCTCGGGCGCTTCAGACATCCTGGCTAATGCCCGCGTGGTCGAGACTTTGGCCGAGGCCATGGCCGATTGCCAAGTAGTGCTGGGTACTAGCGCGCGCAATCGCACGATCAATATGGCGCAGATTGACGCCCGCGAGGCCGGCCAGATGGCCCAGCAATACGGCGCTAAAGGCGGCAAGCTGGCATTTGTGTTCGGTCGTGAGGATCGCGGCCTAACCAACGAAGAGCTGCAGCTTTGCCATGGCCATGTCTTTATACCGACCAACGAAGTCTATGGCGTGTTGAACGTGGCCTCTGCTGTGCAAGTGTTGAGTTACGAGACACGCATGGCGCATTTACTCGCCGATGATGTGCCGTTGACCACTGCGGCATCAGCCGGAGAGCCAGAGCTTATGCCCATTACCCTAGTGCCTTGGGATGAGGAGCTGGTTGCCGGCGAAGATATGATGCAGTTTTATGCGCACTTAGAGCAGGCTTTGGTGGCGGCTGAGTTTTTGGATCCGACCAATCCACGGCAGATTATGACGCGATTGCGGCGACTATTTGGCCGTACGCGACTTGATCGGCCGGAGTACAACCTATTGCGCGGTTTCTTTAAGCGGGTGCTTGCGATGAGCTCTGATGCACCACGCACGCGTCATGATGCCAGTGCGTCGGTGGTCCAAGCAGCTCCTGAAGAGGCAAATATCGCTAAGGTCGCCGCTGCGCCAGAGCAGGAGAGCGTATGAGTAATAGCATGAGTAATCGCCCTGAGAACGATTCGGGCAGTCGCACCAAAGAAGGCTTATTTTGTCGCATTCGCGAGGACATCGACTCGGTGTTTGCTCGTGATCCCGCGGCGCGCACGCGACTTGAGGTCTTCCTCAACTATCCCGGTTTGCACGCCGCGCTGGCGCATCGTTGGTCGCATCGTTTATGGCATGCTAACTGGAAAGGGCTGGCGCGTTTTATCTCAACGCTGTCGCGCTTTTGGACCGGCATCGAGATTCATCCGGGCGCAAAAATTGGCCGGCGCTTCTTTATTGATCATGGCATGGGCGTGGTCATCGGCGAGACGGCAGAGATTGGCGATGACGTCACGCTCTATCATGGTGTGACGTTGGGCGGCACCTCATGGGACGGTGGCAAGCGCCACCCAACCTTAGAAGATGGTGTTGTCGTTGGTGCTGGTGCAAAAGTGCTTGGGCCGATTATCGTCGGACGGGGTGCAAAAATTGGCTCCAACGCGGTGGTGGTGAAAGCTGTGCCGGCAGAGGCGACGGTGATCGGCCCTGCGGCGCGCGTGGTAGTGCCAGTCGCTTGCCAAGATGCCAAAGAGCAGGCTCGTCGTGACTTTGCTGAGCGTATTGGTTTTCCGGCCTATGCTGCCCAGCCCGATTTACCCGATCCGGTGTTAGCAGCCATGCGTGATCTGCTTGACCATATGCAGGCCGCTGAGGCGCGCATGGATCGCTTCTGCACAGATTTGCGCAAAGCAGGTATTGAGGTGTGCAGCCAGAAGCCAGAGGCTATTCGTGCCGAGACTTTAGCGACTGTGCAGGAAGATGACGGTGAGGTCTCGCGTTAAGTAAGAGCCTGACGTCTTGGCGGCATCTGCATACCGTGCGGCTGTAAACCTCAGCAGTAGCAACGATGGACATGAGTTTGTGCCTTTGGCTACTGGCAATTAATGCGGGCACTGCCTACAATCCCGACCGCTTTACTCGGCTAAATAGTTGACTAATCCACTCGGAATTAATACCCTAGTAAAATACTCGGGATTGATCGGAGCCTCGCTATGCGTTTGACCACTAAAGGCCGCTATGCCGTGACTGCTATGCTTGACCTAGCGCTCAACGCACAGCATGGCCCAGTTAATCTGAACGACATCTCTGATCGCCAGTCAATCTCGGTGTCGTATTTGGAGCAGCTGTTTGCCAAATTGCGCAAAAGCGCCTTAGTGAATAGCGTACGTGGTCCGGGTGGCGGTTATCAGTTGGCGCGCACGGCCGATGGCATTTATGTCGCGCAAATCATCGATGCCGTGGATGAGTCAGTGGATGCCACGCGCTGCGGTGGTCAAGGCGACTGCCAAAAAGGCGCGACGTGCCTTACCCATGAATTGTGGACGGATTTAAGCCAACAGATTCATCACTTTTTAGACAATATTAGTTTGCAAGCCTTAGTCGCGCGCCGCGAAGTACAGGCGGTATCCATCCGCCAAAGCGAGCAACAGCGCCGCCGCAAAGATGGCGGACTGGCTGACGTGGCCTTGCAAAGCACCGTTCAACTGGCGACAGCCTAAGTATTGGCGGCCCCTGACAAAGACATGAAGAGGTTTATATGAAGCGTCCGATCTATCTTGATTACTCCTCCACCACACCGGTCGATCCGCGTGTAGCCGAGGCCATGATGGACTGCTTGCGACTGGAGGGTAACTTCGGTAACCCCGCCTCGCGCTCACATATGTATGGCTGGCAGGCCGAAGAGGCTGTTGAGACGGCGCGCGGCAATGTCGCTAACTTAGTCAATGCTGATCCGCGTGAGATCGTTTGGACATCAGGCGCGACTGAGTCAAACAACTTGGCCATCAAAGGCGTGGCGGGTTTTTACGGCAATAAAGGCAAGCACATTGTGACCTCGAAAATCGAGCACAAAGCCGTGTTGGATGCCTGCCGTCAACTTGAGCGCGATGGCTTCGAAGTCACTTACTTAGACCCTGAAGCTGGCACGGGCTTAATCCAGCCGGCCATGGTTGAGGCAGCACTGCGCGATGACACCATCTTGGTGTCGCTGATGCATGTCAATAATGAAATCGGCACCATCACCGACATTGCTGCGATCGGCGAGATCACCCGCGCTCGCGGTATTTTGTTTCATGTTGATGCGGCGCAATCGACCGGCAAAATCGACATTGATTTAGATACCATGAAAGTTGATTTAATGAGCTTTTGTGCGCACAAGACTTATGGTCCGAAAGGCGTTGGTGCGCTCTTTGTACGGCGCAAGCCGCGTGTGCGCTTGGAAGCGCAGATTCACGGTGGCGGCCATGAACGCGGCATGCGTTCAGGCACGTTGCCGACGCATCAGCTTGTTGGCATGGGTGAGGCGTTCCGCATTGCCAAAGAGGAAATGGTCGCTGAGCAGGAGCGTTTACGCGGCCTGCGCGACCGTCTCTGGGCTGGCCTGCAAGGCCTCGAGCAAGTCTTTGTCAATGGCTCGCTAGAGCAGCGCATTGCCGGCAACCTAAACGTCAGCTTCAACTTTGTTGAAGGCGAGTCGTTGATTATGGCGCTGAAAGATTTAGCCGTGTCGTCGGGCTCGGCCTGTACCTCGGCCAGCCTTGAGCCATCCTATGTTCTGCGCGCGCTGGGCTTGAGCGATGAGCTTGCGCACAGCTCGATTCGCTTTACCACGGGCCGTTTTACCACTGAGGCCGACATTGATTACGTCATCGGCCACGCCAGTGCGGCGGTCAATCGCCTACGCGATTTATCACCACTCTGGGATATGTTCAAAGACGGCATCGACCTTTCAACCGTGCAGTGGGCAGCACACTAATCTACCCAGTAGACGAGGAGAATTATCATGGCCTATAGCGAAAAAGTCATCGACCATTACGAAAATCCACGCAATGTTGGCAAGCTCGACAAAGCCGATGCCGATGTTGGTACCGGCATGGTTGGCGCACCGGCCTGCGGCGATGTTATGCAGCTGCAAATCAAGGTCAACGCCGCAGGCGTGATCGAAGATGCCAAGTTCAAAACCTATGGCTGCGGTTCGGCCATCGCTTCGAGCTCATTGATTACCGAATGGGTAAAAGGCAAGAGCTTGGATGAAGCGGCGAGCATCAAAAACACGCAAATTGCTGAAGAGCTAGCGTTGCCACCGGTTAAAATTCACTGCTCTGTATTAGCTGAAGACGCCATTAAGGCCGCTGTTGCGGATTATCGCAAAAAGCACAGCGCTTAAATCGCAGACAGTAGAGGAGTTGTAGCCAATGGCCATTAGCCTGACAGAGCCCGCCGCCCGTCACATTGCAAGCTGCCTTGCCACGCGCAGCAAAGGTGAGGGCGTGCGCGTGGGCATCAAGACTTCAGGTTGCTCGGGCTTGGCCTATGTACTGGAGTTTGTTGATGCCGTCGAGCCGGAAGACAAGGTCTTTGAGTCGCATGGCATCAAAGTCATTGTTGATCCAAAAAGCTTGGCTTACTTAGACGGCACGCAAATGGACTTCGTTAAAGAAGGCCTCAATGAGGGCTTTAAGTTCACCAACCCCAACCAGAAGGGCGAATGCGGCTGCGGCGAATCGTTTACGGTGTAAGTCGCGGTTTGGCCCGTGAGCCCGTTTTCGGAGTCGCGTGTGGATAGCAGTGAGAACTACTTCGCCTTGTTTGGCTTGCCTGTTGCCTATGCCCTCGATGCACAGGTACTTAGCCCGATTTGGCGTCAACTGCAACAGCAGTATCACCCCGATCGTTTTAGCCACGATGACACGGCGCAACAGCAAGCCGTGTTGATGTCCTCACGCATTAATGCCGCGCATGAAGCACTACGTGATCCCGTGCGTCGCGCGCGCTATTTGCTTGAGCTCGCCGGTCATGGCATCGACAACGAAAGTACGACGGTCTCTGACACCGACTTTCTCATGGCGCAAATGGATCTGCGTGAGCAGCTCGATGACGCGACTAGTATCGACGGGCTGGAAGGTCTGCGCGATGAAGTCGGGCAGTGGCAGGATGGTTTGCAGCGTGAATTTACTATCGATTACGCCGAAGCAGACTGGGTCGAGGCACAAGACACCGTACGCAAAATGCAATTCATGCAGCGCTTGCTGAGCGAGATTAATCGCCACATTGAGCGCCTCGAAGACGAACAGGATTTGTATTAATGGCTTTGCTGCAAATCGCCGAACCCGGGCAAGCACAGGCGCCACATCAACATCGTTTAGCGGTGGGTATTGATTTGGGCACCACACATTCACTCGTGGCCACCATGCAGAGCGGCTTGCCGCGTGTCTTGGCCGATGCCAGTGGGCAGGTACTGCTACCTTCTGTTGTGCATTACGGTGCCGATGGCACGGTGACTGTCGGTGAGGTTGCGCGCGAGCGCGGCGGCCATGACGCCATCAATACGCTGGCCTCGGTAAAGCGCTTTATGGGGCGCGGTGCTGAAGCGGCGCATGCCTTGGGCGATCAACTGCCTTATGACATCGTCACTCACGATAATGGCGTGCCGTATTTCCAAACTGCCGCTGGTGAGCGCAGCCCAGTAGAGGCATCGAGCGAAATTTTAAATGCTCTGCGTCTACGCGCTGAGGCGGTGCTCGGTGGTGAGTTGATCGGTGCCGTTATCACTGTGCCTGCGTATTTCGATGAAGCCCAACGCCAAGCCACGAAAGATGCCGCGCGCTTAGCGGGCTTGAATGTCTTGCGCCTACTCAACGAGCCAACGGCCGCTGCCGTGGCCTATGGCCTCGATCGCGAAGCTGAAGGCGTGCACGCCATCTATGACTTGGGTGGTGGCACCTTCGACATCTCTATTTTACGGTTGCATCAGGGCGTTTTTGAGGTGCTATCTACCGGTGGTGACTCGGCGCTTGGTGGCGATGACTTCGACTACGCCATTGCGCAGTGGTTGATGCAGCAAGCCAGCATTACGCAGCCCGATGCCGATGCACAGCGGCGTTTGCTGACGACGGCGCGCAAAGTCAAAGAGGCGTTGAGTGAGCGCGAGTCAGTCACACTAAACATCATCGCGGGTACGGGTGGCGCGCCTGCTGACTGGCAGGGCACATTAACGCGTGAGGCTTTCGAGGCGCTCATTACGCCGATGGTCGAACGCACGTTAAAGGCCTGTCGCCGAGCCATGCGCGATGCGGGCTTGAAGCCGGCTGATTTGAGCGAGGCAGTATTGGTCGGCGGTTCCACGCGCGTGCCATTGGTGCGTGAGCGTGTGGGCGCATTTTTTGGCAAACCGGCGCTGGCGCATCTCGATCCTGATCAAGTCGTGGCTATTGGTGCCGCGGTGCAGGCCGATGTCTTGGTCGGCAATAAGCCCGATAGTGACTTGTTATTGCTCGATGTTATTCCACTGTCCTTAGGTCTTGAAACCTATGGCGGTTTGGTTGAGAAGGTGGTGCCACGTAACACGCCTATTCCGGTCACGCGCGGGCAAGAGTTCACCACCTTTAAAGACGGTCAAACTGCGATGAGCTTGCACGTGTTGCAGGGCGAGCGCGAGCTAGTGGCAGACTGTCGCTCATTGGCGCGCTTTGAGCTGCGTGGTATTCCGCCGATGGTCGCGGGCGCGGCGCGCATCGTGGTGACTTTCCAGATTGATGCCGATGGCCTGCTCAGTGCAAGCGCCATGGAGACTACATCTGGTGTGCGTGCCGACATCGTGGTGAAACCCTCATGGGGCTTAGGCGACGATGATATTTTGCGCCTGCTGAAAGAGTCGCAAGCGCATGCCGCTGAGGATATGCGTGCGCGCAGTCTGCATGAGGCGAAAGCCGAAGCGGAGCGCCTGTGGATAGCCATCGATGCCGCATTAGCCAAAGATAGCCATTTACTCGATAGCCATGAACTGCAGCAGCTCACCGAGCAGCTCAATACATTAAAAATCCTGGCCGCTGGCGATGACAGCGCCACCATCAATCAGGCGGCAGAGGCGCTCAATAGCGCCAGTGAAGCATTTGCCGCACGCCGCATGGACGCGGGCATACAATCGGCCTTTACCGGCAAAACACTGACTCAGCTCGAGGAGAAATAATATGCCGCAGATCATCATTCTGCCGCATCACGAGGTCTGCCCCCAAGGCGCTGTGATTGAGGCCCATGCGGGTGAAACGGTCTGCGATGCGGCCTTGCGCCATGGCATCGAGATTGAACACGCTTGCGAGAAGTCCTGTGCGTGCACGACCTGCCATGTGGTAGTGCGTGAAGGCTTTGCCTCGCTGGGCGAGCTCGACGAATTAGAAGAGGACTTGCTCGATAAAGCTTGGGGCCTAGAGGCTGAGTCGC
>JBDSQT010000163.1:0-10984 GCA_039929665.1 Paraperlucidibaca sp. | reverse complement strand
CCAACCGCTTGGCACGCGTCGCGAAATCAAAAATGTGAACTCGTTCAAGTTCATTGAAAAGGCCATTGATAGCGAAATCAACTGGCAGATCGATGAGCTAGAATCTGGCCGCAGCATTCATCAGGCCACCGTGCTTTACGATGTTGCGCGCAATGAAACGCGCGCCATGCGCAGCAAAGAAGAAGCCAACGATTATCGTTACTTCCCTGACCCTGACTTACTGCCAGTAGTCATCGATGAGGCGACCTTAGCGGCTATTCGCGCCAGCCTGCCCGAGCTCCCGGCGGCCAAGCGCGCGCGCTTTGAGCGCGAGCTAGAGCTCTCGGCCTACGATGCTCATGTGCTGACCGCCAGCCGTGATTTAGCTGACTTTTTCGAAGCCACCGTAACCACTGCCGGTGGCCCAACCGCCGCTAAACCGGCAGCGAATTGGGTTACTGGCGAACTACTCGCTGCGCTCAATAAGGCCGAGCTCGACATCACCCAGTCACCGATCAGCCCGGCCCAGCTTGGCGGCTTGTTGCTGCGCATTAACGACAACACCATCTCGGGCAAAATTGCGAAGCAAGTGTTTGCTTCGCTGTTTGCTCGAGATGGCGGCAGTGCCGATGACATCATCGCGCGCGATGGCCTGAAGCAAGAAACCGACTCCGGCGCCATTGAAACAATGGTCGATGCAGTCATTGCCGCCAATGCCGCGCAGGTTGAGCAATACCGCGCCAGTGACGAGGGTAAACAGGCCAAACTCTTTGGCTTCTTTGTCGGCCAAGCCATGAAAGCCTCGCGCGGCAAAGCGAACCCAGCCGTACTCAACGAGCTGCTCAAGCGCAAGCTGCACAACGCATGACCGCGCCTTGGTTTCATATCGAACAAGGCCAAGGCCGTCCATTAGTACTGCTTCACGGCATCGGTATGAGCCATGCCGCGTGGCAACCGGTAATGCACCTGCTGGCCCGCGAGCGTCGTGTCATTGCTGTCGATGTCGCAGGCTTCGGCCAAACCCCGGCACTCACCGGTGCCGTCAGCGCAGACGCATTGGTCGATGGCCTTAAGCAGACCTTGCTGAGCCTAGGCATTAACGAGCCCGTCGATATTGCCGGCAACTCCATGGGCGGTTGGTTGGCGCTGGCGGCGGCGACACATGGCTTGGTGCGCAGCGTGGTGGCCATCTCGCCAGCTGGCCTAAGCAATGCCTCCGATGCGCCGCGGCATATTCGCCCGACCTTTGACTCGGCCCGGCTAATGGCTCAGCGCTTTCCACGCCTATCAGAAACTTTAATTAAATTTGGCCTTGCGCGAAGTGCTTTCCTGGCCATTCCCATGTCGATACGTGGCTATAAAATCCCGTCGGCAGCAGCGATACGCTCGATACGAGACTTCGCCCATGCACCCGGTTTCGATGCCACTTACGATGCGATTGATCGAGTTAAGGGCCTGTCTGAGCTGACCATGCCCATCACCATCGCCTTTGGTCGTTTGGACTTTTTGCTGATCCAGGCGATGCAAAGCCGCGAATGGCTTCCAGCACAGACGCTATGGCTTAGGCCCTGGAGCTGGGGCCATGTGCCCATGTGGGATGACCCTGAGGGCGTGGCGAAACTGATATTGACGGGTACCGCGTAATCGCTTTACTGCGTCACCCGCTCAAAGCAAAAAGCCCGCATAACGCGGGCTTTTTGTTAGCTCAGATCAAGCTCAGGGAAATGCCGATGCGCCTGGCATGGGCATGACCAGCGGAATCAGCGGCACGCGGATGGTATTCGCATAGGCATCGCCGACATTTTTCGGCTGCGCTGTCGGCACCATAATTTGCCATTGCGTGCCGTCCACCTCAGTCGTATTCGTCGGTGAAAAGGCATTGTCGCTGTCATGCGTGACGAAGTAGTGAATACCATTGGCGGCATAGACGCCTTGGCGCTCATCACAACTCACCGTGCCATCACCATTGATGTCTTTATAGCCATTAACAACGCGAGGATCTGTCGAGCGCTCACCGGGGAATGGTCGGGCAACGGGATCGTCACCGGTGCCATCATCGAAGCAAGCATCATCACGATAGAATGGCACGACCAATGGATTCGCTAGCGACGTCAGGCCCGTGAGCTGGAAGGTGTAGACCAGCGAGCCACTATTACCCTTACCGGAGATTTGCTCCCAATTACTAAAGGCCAACGGTAGATTGAATGTGGCATCCGCGACATCCAAAAATAGCGGGCAGCGACCATTGGCATCGGGAGGCCTGGGACCATCGACCGTGATGCATTGGTTAACGATCGGCAATGGCGCAATAGCATCAACCTGGCCAATGTCATCGTTGATGCCATCAACAGGCACACCTTGCGGGCGTAGCACCGTGTAGTAACGACCACCCTTCACACCATTGGCACGCTCTGCAGCCGTTGGGATCATGGCGCCGCGATTGTAATCCCAGCTCGTGTACAGACCATCGGGCGGAATCGGGTGAACGCGAATGTGGTAGCGATAGCTAACGGCATCACGATAGAAGGTTTCGGTTTTGGTCACGTTGGTGCCGGAGTCAGCGCCCCAAACCTCACGCATACAGCGCACGGGACCACAACGCTCACCCAAGATCACCGAGTTAGCTTCCCAGTTCACCTGCTCATCCTCAAAACCCACTACGGAAATCGTGGAGTCTGGTGACTGCTGAAAGGCACGGCCTTTCCAGCGATCGAGGAGATCAGGTCGTGAGTCCTTGATCGCTGCCCAATTCGGCTTATCAACACCTGGCGCCTTGATGCGAATATCACGAATCATCCAGCGTCCAGTCGCCTCCCAACGATAGGTATCGGTGGTCACCACGAGGCCATCGCGAGCAAAGCGATCGTCTGACTCCTTCGCTGAAGTTGGCAAGCCAGTTGGACAGACTTTGCCCTTTAGGTTTTGGCCATATCCGGTATTGCTAGTGCCTAGAGCTTCAGGATCGCCAGCAGTAAAAAATGTCCTATCGATCCATTGGTCAGCATTGGCATTACGCGTGAAATTAACGTAATGCTGGCCCTTGAACGCCGAGCCTCCGGCTTTTTGAACTAAGTAGACGACACGCTCAGCCGCGGGATCAGCCACATCCATCAAGCGCACCATCTGCGTTTTCTTAACACCTGGTGGCGCCATGCCCGGAGGTGCCATGGCACCCGCATCACTGGCCATAAACACCACTTCGTCATCAAGATCTAAGCCCGGCACGGGATCCTTCTTGGCATCCTCATAGACCGCGTTACAGACATTTGGATTGGTCTTTGTGTTGTTATTTATTTCGTCGCGATCATCCACTGGGTTCCAGCGCTCAATGTCCCACGCATAGGTCAGCTCCGGATCGGTGCCCGAATAGAAAGAGAAATCCGAGGCTTCATTGGCCAAGAAGAAGGTAAACTTCTCGTCAACTTGCACCGGAATTTCCACAAAGGTCGAGCCGTTCCACTTGTAGGCAGCCACCTCCTCAACGGGCACCAATACGGGCACCTGTGCCGGCGCCATCAGAGGGTAAATAAACATGCCGTTATGGGCGTCTCTCACCTCACCAACACGCAGAGGATCACGTAGCGGATTAAGCGCAGCAAAACCGCCCGATTGGTCAGAAAGGTTTGCCCCTGATGGATAGGGGTAGCCCTGCCCCACCGCTGGCGGAGTGGCCCATCCGGGCAGTTGTGCGCCGGTGAGCACAACGGCTTCGGATTGACGCGCAGGCTTAATGCTCGTGAGTGCCGTGATCGGATCATCTTGCAGGCCAATAAAGCGACCAATGCCATCCATAAAGCGCTCGAACATCGTGCTCGGCTCGCCACCACCAGCGGCACTACTACCGGCAGCAATCAAGCTGTCATCGCCTGCCAGCACGCTGGCAAAGCTTTCGCCCAGACCATTTAAGGCCGCCGTAAACTGCTCGCCAGCTGCCGCCGGGTCACCGCTCAGCAGTGCCATAAAGGCATTATTGAGCGCGGCCATAAACTTCGCCACGGCGCCAATAAGACCCGTGCCATAGTCAGGCTCATCGCCGGCGACAATGGGTGGATCCCCGGCACCACGCGGCGGCAGGACGTCCGCATCGCCACTGAACGGCTGGTTTTGGCCATTAACCAGTGGGCAATTAGCCGGTGAGTCGAGCAGGTCGCTGTAAATCACCGCACCATCGGTGCGCATAAACCGCGCCTTTTGACAGCGCGCTTCAATGGTATTGCGCGGATACTCGTGCGGATCAGCACCTGCGAAAGGTGGCGTATTGTCGGAGGGTGGTGTTGGTGTTCGGCCACCATCATAGACAATCATCGCTGAGCCTGTGCCAGCGTCATACCCTGCCGCCGACGGCATGCTTAAGGGCAGACCATAATAGGGCTCGGTATCGGGGTGGCGATCGGCCAAGAAGGCGTTGCGATCAGCGGCACAAAAACTAATATCGCCGCCACATTTAGCCGAGCGCTGATAATAAATATCCACGGTATCGGCACCGATCGTCCGCGCCATCACTTCAGCGGTGGTCATGCTGACTTGATGATCGCCAAAGGCCGGGGTTAGCAACACACTCTTCTGCGGCAGCGGCTGGCCATCTAGGCCGGGCAAGCTGTGGTTCGCCTCACCTAGCGTGATGGGCTGGCCATCGAGCATCACCGTGCTCACACCATCGCCCAAATGCTGAGCATAGCCATTGTTTTCCGAGCGATCCCAGAGCATCTGCACCAAGCCAAGCGTGAGCTGCTGATCAATCGTATTGGGATAGGCGGGATAGAACACACGAGCATAGCCGTCGAAGTCGACACTGCGCTGCAGCAAGGTGCTGTAGTTCATGCCGGGCACGCCCAGCGCGCCGCGATGAATGTCCGGCGACACCGCAACAACGACACCACCGTCAATCCCGCCTTGGCTATTGCCATCGTAGAAGACGTCACGGTTGTCGATGAGCGGACGGCCATCACCCGCCTGAAAGGCAGGGTCGGCCACCAAGCCATTCGGGTCTTTGAGCAGGCGTCCCATCGCGACAAACTGCAAAATGCCCTGCTGCACACGGTCCGACAGTGTCGGGAAGTTCGACATATCGAGCAGGATGACCAGAGCATTCGCGACATCACCTATGCCGGCCATGCCGACCCAATCGAGCGCACAGAAGGTGAAGTTGTGTTCGTTACCAAAGCGGCGCAACTGACCCTGACCAATCTCACCTTGGCTACCAAAGAGTCCGTGTCCATAGAGCGATACCCGTGATGGCCGCACATCAAAAACGCCATTTAACCCGGCATCTTTGCTGCCACTAAAGGCTGCGCGTGGGATATGGCAGGTAAACGGCACATCCACCGTGGGCTGCAATGGGAATGGCTTCGGCACGTCATAAGGACCGGGCGCTGGCTTATCCGCACCATAATAAAAGCGGCCAGCAATTTGTCGATCAAGCGTCCCAGAGCTCACATCACTGCTACTAAACGGTGCGCCCGGAATACTCGGCAGAGCAGATGCCTGCTCTGCTGGCGGTTGCGCTTTATCAATAAAGTTAGGCACCGTGATCTTGCCTTTAATCACCCGTGCCGTGCAGTTCTCGGTATTCCCCGTGCTGGTGTTGGTTGAGGTTTTGCTGGGCATGGTGCAATCGTCTTTGCCCGTCACAAAGGCATTGTCTTGCACGCTGGTAATAACAAAGCTTGGCAGCTTATTTTTCAATGTGGCGTCACGAATAGCTAAGAGCCTACCGGTCAGGCTGCGCTCGCTAGCCACTGTAAAGTCCCAGGCGCTATACAGCGTCTGCCGATCGATGCCGGCATCACGCGCTAAGGTGGCAAAAATATCATCGAGCTCAGCACAACGCTGAGCCACCACGGGAATACTACGCAACGGACTGTTAGGCGTATCACGGCATAGCGAGAAGCCTGCGGTTGACGCAATCACATCACCAGCGGCATTACGCAAATCGCGCAGCGCGACAATATAACGATGGCCTTCTTCGAAGTTGATGCCCGGACGAATCATCAACGATGGCCCAGAGTCGCTCGTTGGATCAACGCTATCAACGCCATCTACAGCCGGTTTAATAGCGTTATTGCAGCCATCACGAATAGCTTGAATGGTATCTGCAAGCTCCGCCGAGTCACCCAATTCAGCCAGTGTTTGCGCTGGCCCAGGGAAATCACAGGCGGTGTAGCGCGTGCGATTATTATCAATCTCAGCCCACACTAAATGGCGTTTTTTCGCGGTCACATCCCAGACAATAATCGCTGAGTTAGCGCGCAAGCTATTGGACATCGTCTGCGCAACAGCATTGGCGGCCTGCCCTGCGCCAGGCTTACCTAGGCGTGGAACTGGGCGCACTGTCGCGGTTTTATCGAGATCGAGACCGGGCACACGCACCAGCAGCGCCTGACCTGGCGAGAAGCCATCACCGCGATTTTGATCACTGACATCGATCGGGCGACCGGCAATATTTCGCGGCGGTGCTAATGGATTTATATTGAGTTGGCGACCTGTCTCGTTACTCGCCACGACTTTGGTGAAATGGTTATTGGGGAATGGCAACAAGCATGCCGCAGGGTCAATAAAGTCACAGCCGGCGGCTTGCGCTTTTAGAATCTCTGGCAGTAGAGTCAGCTCGGCAGCAGTAGCTGATGGGGGCCCTGACGGTTCACCGCCACCACCACCGGGGAAGGCTGGTACATCAGGAATAGCCGCAAACGCTTGCACTAGCGTATCAAACACTGCACACGCCGGACTTAATGGGCCAGCAATCTCATGACAGCCATCAGCAAGGGTTTCTGCCAGGTCACCCACGCTGCTCGACAAGCCCATAAGCTGCATGACTCGATCAAAGCCAACACCTAACATACAGGCGCCAAAATCCCATGCAATAGCGCAGTCTGTTAGCGCTGGAGGCAGGTTGCGAGGATCTGTGGGTGCTATATCAAATAGCGGATTGTAGGCTTGCAGGCGGAGCAATGGCGCCGTCATCGGACCTAAAGAGACTGTCTCCTCGTAGCCAACCACATCGCCTGCTGGGTCAACATAGCTAAACTCATCTTCAGGAATAATGTAACCAAAGCTATTTTGCGTCAGGCCCAGCAGCATGGTCTGCGTTTTCAGCGCCTCACCGTCAGCAGAGTCCCCTGCCAAACCCCTAATATAGCGACCAAAGCTACCCGTAGCTTCGCCAGGAATAGTGACAATTTCTAAGCGATTCTTCAGTGCATCAGTCGAGCCTTTGGTGCCTAAGCTAATGCGATTAACATAGGTACGCGCCACTGGTGCAGGCTGTGGCAGTTGATTTTGCTGACCTTCAAAAGCCTCAATAACCTGCGCTGGAATTTGACTCATTCCGGGAATATCACTGAAAGGCAGCTGACTAAATTGATAGTAGCCGTTGAATTGCCCCGCCAAGCCAGCCGCTAGGAAGACTGGATTAGTCACCGGCAAGATAGCCTCGGCGCTGCGCGCCACAAGCACAGGATCAATGGCCACTGATGAGGTCGAAAGGCTCGTCAACGCGGCGTCTACTAAGTTTTTGCCACGAGCACGAACACGGTCATAAATAATATCGCTTCTTACGCCACCAGCTTCAACATCAGAGCCACCTGGTGAAGCATCAGCAATAGGGCCATTGAAGTACAAGGCCGTACCACCAAAGCGCGTCTCTAGCTCACGTGTTGAGCCCAAAGGATAGTCAGGATGAGGCACGCGCAGCACTTCACCTTCGCCACCGGGAATTTTGTACTCACCCGCGCCTACGCTGGTAGGGTGTGCGGAATACTGCATCATGCTTGCAATTAATTTTGGGCTACTAGGCACCGCATCATCAGCTTTCGCCATCAACAAAGTAGCGATTTTATCGGTCTGATGATGCTTAGCTTCATCACGATATTTTGGGCGGCGATAATTATTAAACTGCACCGTTTTACGCGACATCGACAACTGCGCTGGCAGCGCCTTAGTAATCGCATCTATAGTCGCCGCCTTGGCACCGGCCAGCAACTTATCGTTGATCCACTCACGCGGCACCCCACCCCACAAGCCCTGCAAGTCGGGACCGGCATGGGTATGAGTCTGACCAAACAAGACATTACGCGGCATGATGCAGGCACCCGCAGCGCAGCTAGCTTGGTTTACCGCTGCGCGCATGGCGTCTTGAATCAGGTTACCGGCACCAATGGCATCCAGCGTTACAAACGCTACGCGCTCGCTACTTTTCGGGTCGAGCACAACCATCACGCGAACCGTGATTTCATCGTCACAATGCAGCTCTGTACGCTTAGTGGCAGTCAGCTCGCGACTAAAGCAGGTCGCACCGGCAGGCGCATTCGACAGCGGCACAGGATCATTACCGGCGACGATCGCTGGCAACGGGCCAAAGCCTGGCACAAGATTAAATGGTCCTAATCCGTAGCCACCTAAATGGAACTTCTGATTACGCATACCACCTTGGTAAGCCTCAGACACCCCAGCGATTTGCTCATCTGTTGGTGCCACCGAGCGCGACGCTGCACCCACTTGCAGCAGTCGTGCTACTTCATCGTTTTTGATGGTAACGACTTGACTAGCCGTTCCTAACTGAGCGCCAGCAACATTGATCAGCCTTACTGTCAGCGTCTCATCGCGCTCCTCAAAAGTGTCACCACGGACGGTTATGGGCAACATGGCCTGCGTCGCGCCAGCAGGAATAGTGACTTGCGCACTCGGCACCGGCTCAAAGTCGCGGCGTTCGCCCGAGCTCGTGGCCGTGCCATCTTGCAGTGCGTAAGTCAGCGTAATCGCTTGGGCGCTAGCCTCACTGAGTTGCGCAATGACGTTGACCACACGCGCGCCCGTACTGCCTTCTAGTACAGGGGCCAAAGGCAATAAACTCACGGTAGGTAGCGCCGCATTATCATCATCAATAATGGTGATACGCGCTGCTGTGCGCTCAAGGGTGGCATTCACAGCATTACTCAGCAGCACGGAGAATGTCTCATTCGCCTCCACCACGTCATCGCCCAAAATACGCACCACAATGGCTGCAGAGCTTGCATTAGCAGGGAAGCTGACTAGCTGACTTAAAGTCTCGTAATCAGCGCCTGGAGTGGCGGTATCATCAGCTCGCGATAGCACACTGATTTGCACTGAGCTCGGCGATGACAGATCGCCTGTGCGTTGCAATGTGAATGTTTCATTGCGCGCGGCATTGCCCTCTGAAATCGAACGATCCGCCAAGCTAATGGTTGGCGATGTCGCCACCGGCGGCTGATCGAAAATACGGATAATGGCTTCGCCATCGGCGATATCGGCATTGTTCGCGTCACTCAGACGCAGCGCAAATGTCTCGGTTGGTTCGCTGACGGTATCGGCCAAGATAGTTACGGTGACCGATTGACTCGCAATACCGGCAGGGAAACTCAACCGCTGATCCACCATCTCATAATCTGCGCCGACCTTGGCACTGCCATCTGCACTTTGAACGCGTACCGAAGCCGCACTATTGAGGTCTCCTGAGCGCGTAACAGTGACCATGAGCGGCGCACTGCCACTCACCGGCTCCTGCACACTCGCATCGCTAATGCTCAGCTGTGATAGTGCAGTGACCACATCGTCATTGAGTATCGTGACTCGCACCGGCGAGCCATTAATCTGTACCTGTGCGTTTGTGCTGCTTAAATCAATTAAGAAAGTTTCATTGTTCTCAACCAGATCGTCGGCAACGATTTGTACGGGCACCAGTACGCTGGTGCTATGCGCTGGAATAGTCACGCTAAGATCAATCGCGACATAGTCACTGCCAGCTTGCGCACTACCCTCATCATGACTAACGAGACGCACGCTCACCGCCTGATCAAGGCCGCCTTGGCGCTCAATACGCAGCATGGCCTGTGTATGACCACCGCCACTGCCCTCATTGACGGAAAGCGCTTGCGCCGAAATACGCACAGGTGCTGCCACCGTGTCGTCATCCAGCAAGGTCACCGTGATGGTGTTTTGCGCCAGCGTCATGCCATTGGGCTGACTTAATTTAATCGTGAAAAACTCATCACTCTCGGGAGAGACATCACCCAAAATAGTGAGCATGAGCGTTTGCTGAGTGGTGCCAGCAGGAAATGTAATGACTCCCGCCGCATCAACAAAGTCGCTGCCCGATGTCGCCGTACCTGATTGCGTCGCATAGGCAAATGAGGTTGGCGCAGCAGAGGCACTTGATAAGGTGAACGTCACACTGGTTGAATAACTGCTATTCCCCTCAGGGATGCTCAAGTTATTGGCAGATAAAACTGGCGCACCGTCATCACAAATGCCATCAGGGGCACGACCGGCAGCGACGTCCTGCTCGCTACAGGCCAAGTGGGCTTTAGCCGTATCGGCAGAAGTAAATACGCGACCTTTTTGACTGACAAAGTCGCGTACTTTCGGATTGGCATCAGTAAACGCATCGGGCTCAACACTTAAGTTAAGACCAGAGACTTGTGGCGCTAATTGCGCACTGGCCTCGCGTATGTCTAGGCCATTCGCTGGGTTAGCATCAGCATCCACGCTCTGTAACAAGCGTGAAAAGTTCACTACTCGATTGTCATTGCTATCTGCCAGCGCACCCGTGCTACTAAAGAGCATGCGCGGATTCATTAGCGATAACGCAGGCGCTGCAGGCAGGCTCACGCCGGCAAACGAGAAGGTGATGCTCTCACCGGCGCGGTAGGTAAATTGACCTTTCGCATCCGTCACGCCATTTTGCGATGCGGTGCGATAGGCAAGGCCCTGCACCGTACTGTCGTAAAATGTGCCAATCAGCACTTGCGAGCCACTCGGCGGACTGGCAGTAGAGCTACTCACCGAGCCATCGCAGGCGGCAAGTACGGCACTAAGCGTTGAAAGGATAAGCAGTTGGCGAATAACCATGACAATCACCTGTTGGCGCCCTTTGCGGCCGCTCTTTTTTGTTATGTGTGTGAAACTTATTTTTATGAATCGAACTTTCTCACTAAAGTTACGCATCTGCAATAGCTTATTTCAACTATGTAATCACTACCCAGCCGAT
>JBDSQT010000162.1:0-8633 GCA_039929665.1 Paraperlucidibaca sp. | reverse complement strand
TAGCCGCACGCAGGCGCTGCTGTGCGGCAATATCCCAGCTCGGCAGCAAGATTTGTCGATGATAACGCAGCAGCTCCGCATCGCTTAGCTCTTGCGGCGTGCGGCTATTTTTCGTGTGCTCATACATCATCAAACGCCTCCGACCAGCGCCCACCGCTGACACGCTCATTGCCGCCAAGATCACGCACCGATACGACCTCCTCAAACCCTGCCTGCTGCAATAATTCGCGCACCGCCAGCGCTTGGTCATGGCCATGCTCAAGTAGCAACCAGCCTTTCGCGCGCAAATACGCGGGGGCCTGCGCGATAAGCTGTCGCAAGTCCGCTAAGCCATGGTCTGCTGAGGCCAGCGCGGATATCGGCTCGTAGGCCAGCGCCGCCAAATGCGGGTCATCCTCGGCAATATAGGGCGGATTACTAACAATCATATCGAAGCGCTCGCCAGCAAACGCGCTAAACCAATCACTTTCGCGACAGCTCACCGGCAGCGCTAGGCGTGCGGCATTGGCCTGCGCCACACTCACTGCGACGGCGCTGCGGTCTGCTGCAAATACCTGTGCTTGCCGGCGCTCATGAGCAATGGCCAAGGCGATTGCCCCCGAGCCGGTACCCAGATCCAAAATCCGAAGCGCTGCACGCTCAGGAATGCGCAGCAAGGCTTGCTCAACCAAACATTCGGTATCGGCGCGTGGCACCAAAATACCCGGTGCGACCCGTAGTGACAGCGACCAGAACTCCTGCTCGCCGCGCAAATACGCCAATGGCTCACCCGCCGCTCGCCGCGCTAACCACGCATCGGCGCGCGTTAACTCGTCATCACTTAATAGCGCATCAGGCCAGGTCAGCAGCCACGCCTGAGTCCTCGCAATGGCCGCCAGCAGCACCGCACTGGCCTCGCGCCGCGCGCCGATCGGATCACCGCTGACCGGCTGCCAAGCGGTACTTCTGGCCAACATAACAGCAGCATTTTGCAGCCATTGCGTGACATTCATGTGACTAACAAACCAGCGCTTAGCAACTTGCCGAAAGCCACTGGCTTAAGGCGCAGCAAGCATCGCGCAGGGTTCACAGCGTCTCCGCCAGCGCCGCCAATTGATCGGCCTGATGTTCAGTCGCCAGCGCATTGAGCAGCTCAGTCAAATCACCATTCATAATCTCATCAAGCCGGTACAGCGTGAGGTTGATGCGGTGGTCACTCATGCGGCCTTGCGGAAAGTTATAGGTGCGAATGCGCTCGGAACGATCACCGGAGCCGACTAAATCACGACGCATCGTTGAGGAGGCTTGCTGGGCTTCGGCTTGCTGTGCAGCGTGGAGTTTTGCCGACAATAACGACAGCGCACGCGCCTTGTTTTTGTGCTGAGAGCGCTCATCTTGGCACTCAACAACTACACCCGTTGGAATGTGCGTGACACGCACGGCGGAGTCGGTTTTGTTGATGTGCTGGCCGCCAGCACCACTGGCGCGATAGGTATCAATACGTAAATCGGCCGAGTTAATTTCAATCGCCTCAAGCTCCGGCGCCTCCGGCATGATCGCTACAGTACACGCCGATGTGTGCACACGGCCTTGCGACTCAGTCGCTGGCACGCGCTGCACACGATGCGCACCCGATTCAAATTTCAGCGCGGCATAGACTGACTCGCCAGAGACCCGCGAGATCACTTCTTTATAGCCGCCGTGCTCGCCTTCATTGCTCGAGACAATCTCAATCTGCCAGCCTTGGCGCTCAGCAAAGCGGCTATACATACGAAATAAATCACCGGCAAAAATCGCGGCTTCATCGCCACCCGTACCGGCCCGAACTTCCAACCACACGTTGCCGTTATCGTTAGGGTCACGCGGCACCATCAGACGCTGCAAATCCTCGGAAATACGCGTGAGCTCAGCGTCAGTCTCGGCAATATCTATTTCGGCTAATTCACGAAAATCAGGGTCAGACAGCAAGGCTTTGGCGTCGCTGCGCTGCTGCTCGGCACGGCGATAAGCCAGCAACGCAGCAACCACCGGCTCAAGCTCCGCATGTTCACGCGAGAGTTTGCGAAATTGGTTTTGATCGGCAATGACGCCGGCGTCTGACAAGAGCGCATTGAGCTCTTCGAAGCGCTCAGCCAGTTGGTCGAGACGGGAGAGTAATGCCGCTTTCATGGAGTCTCTGACACGTTAAAAGATGGGGCCGACAGCTTATCGGCAGCTTGAATTTCTACTTGATTCAGCGTCGAATTGACTGGGTTGTCTTCGGCTTTCACACCCAAGGCTTGTGCCACCAGCAGCAAACCCTCGGCATCGTTGCTAGCCGCCAATTGACGCAGATTCACGGTAGGCGCATGCAACCATTTATTAATCAGATTGTGCTGCAGCCTCGCCAACACTACCTCTGGATCAGCGCCTTGGCGCAGTTGGCTTAATGCTTTCAAGCGCTCTGCATCCGCGACACTAGAAGCCTGACCACGCACTTGGCGAATCAAGGCAACGGCGGCCTCAGCCACACGCTGCTGCTCAACAAACTGCTGCACATGCCGATCAATCAAACGCTCGGCATCAATCGCCGCTGCTTGGCGATTACGCCAACCCGTATCGATAACCGACTGCAAGTCATCCACGGTGTATAGAAAGACATCATCGAGCTCGGCTACCGACGGCTCAATATCGCGTGGCACGGCAATGTCGATCAGCAACATCGGCTGATGGCGGCGCGCTTTCAGCGCTTGCTTGACCATAGCCTGCGTAATGACTGGCTCATTGCTACCGGTGCAGCTAATCACCACACCCGCCCGCGCTAAGGCGTCCGGCAGGCATGACCAAGGCATGGCCTCCGCCTCGACCTGTTGCGCCACGACCTCAGCTCGCGCCAAGGTGCGATTGACGATCATCAACTCCGCCACACCGTGCTCGCGCAAATGTTTAGCAACTAAGCCATTCATCTCGCCGGCGCCCACCAGCAGCGTGGGGGTTTGTGCCAGTGATTCAAATACTTGCCGCGCTAGAGTCACCGCGGCAAAGCCAATAGACACCGGGCTAGCACCCAGCGCGGTTTTGCTGCGCACCGCTTTAGTCGCGGCAAAAGTCACTTGAAAAAACTTATCGAGCGCGCTGCCAGCGGTACCGGCAGCCACGGCTTCGCTCCACGCGGTTTTCATTTGACCAAAAATTTGCGGCTCGCCGAGCACCATGGAGTCCAAGCCGGAGGCCACACGCATGGCGTGACGCAGGGCTTCGTCACCCTCGTGGACATACCACACCGCCTCTAACTCAGCTTCATTGATGCCACGCGAGGCGGCCAACCACTGCCGAACTGCCGCCATGCGTTGAGGATCAGCGGCGCCGTAGAACTCGGTGCGATTACAGGTTGATAAAATCGCGACCTCATCAAGGCCTGCGTGTTGACGAGCGTCACGCAGGGCTTGGCCCAGTGCCTCGGGCGCAAACGCTGCGCGCTCACGCAAGGCCACCGATGCGGTTTTGTGATTAATGCCGAATGCCAACAGCGTCATGCCAAACCCTGAGCCGGATACCCCGGAAAATAGCCACAAATTGTGCGGGATAGCGCCGTTAAAGACAAACGTTACAGGATCACCCAGCGCAAAGGCTTTTTGCTACCATCATTGCTTCTTTAAAGCCTCAGAGACACGCACCACATGATCACTTTGACTTTTCCTCGTGCCAGAGTGTTTGCGCTGATGAGCTTCGCTCTTCTTGCAGGCTGTGTCACACAAGCCCCTATTGCGGTGATTGCACCAGAAGTAATCGAGGCTACGCCCAGTGCCCGCGGCCTGACGCAATGGCAAGCCGAAGGTAAAGCCGGCGTGACATTTTTAGGTAATAGCATCACCGCGACCTACTCTTGGAGACGCAATGGTAATGATTACGATGCCAGCGCCGCCGGCCCATTAAACCAGGGCTACACCACATTGGCAGGCCGCAATGGCCGATTGATTTTAGATAATGGCTGGCTCGGTCATCACGAGTCCGATCAGCCCGATATTTTGACTCAGGCTATTACTGGCGTACCGCTGCCGGTTGATCTCCTGAATTCATGGCTCATTGGTTGGCCACAGGATCCACGCATCACCATCACCACACTGAGTGGCGAGCAAGGGGTGCGGCTGTTTCAGGAGCATGGTTGGCAAGTCCGTGTGCTGAGCGAGCAAGTGCAAAATGGCTACCGTATTCCGCAACGGCTACTGCTGACACAAAATGGCAACCGTATCTTGCTCTTCATTCAGCGCTGGCGCGTCAACCCTTCCGCATGAGCGCCCATGAAATCACGCTGCCGGCACCGGCGAAGCTGAATCTATTTCTGCACATTACCGGTCGCCGTGGTGATGGCTATCACACGCTACAAACGGCGTTTCAATTCATCGACACCGCCGACACGCTACACTTTCGCCTGCGCCATGATGGCCAATTAGCGCTGTCGCCCGACATCAACGGCGTTTCAGCTGCTGATAATTTAATCATTCGAGCAGCACATGCCCTGCGTGAAGCCACGAACTGTCGCTTAGGCGCCAATATCACGCTCGATAAGCGCCTGCCCATGGGTGGTGGCTTAGGTGGTGGCTCATCCGATGCCGCCAGCACGCTACTGGCACTCAACACACTGTGGGAAACCCAGCTCAACCTCAATGAACTAGCGGCTTTAGGCCTCACCCTAGGCGCCGATGTGCCCGTTTTTGTGCACGGCCATGCCGCTTGGGCCGAGGGTATCGGTGAGCTGCTAACGCCCATTAATCCCGCTGAGCCATGGTATGTCGTGCTGACACCGAACGCGCAGGTCTCAACAGCTGAAGCTTTTCGCCATCCCCTGTTGACTCGCCATAGCGAGGCCATTAAACTGCGCGACCTCAACGCAGGGGTCACTCGAAACGACTTCGAAAAAGTCGTCAGAAACTTGGCTCCTGCTGTAGATGAGGCGTTACATTGGCTGTCTCAGCATGGTGTTGCGAAAATGACTGGCACAGGTGCCTGCGTTTTCCTCGCCTGCACCAGCCAAGGTCAGGCTGCTGATATACTCAGCACCAGTCCAGTCAACGGCTTCATCTGCCGGGGCCAAAACCGATCATCAGCGCATACAGCGCTCGATCAATGGCTCCGGATGCATCGAATATAGGGGCGTCGCCAAGCGGTAAGGCAGCGGGTTTTGATCCCGCCATGCGTTGGTTCGAATCCAGCCGCCCCTGCCATCTCTCTCAGGCTGAGTTGACTGGAATCATGCCCAATCTCGTCGTATTCACCGGCAACGCCAACCCTGAGCTGGCTCGCAAAGTCGTCAATCATCTGCATATCCCTCTGGGCCTTGCGCACGTTGGTACGTTTTCCGATGGCGAAATCG
This sequence comes from Paraperlucidibaca sp., assembly GCA_039929665.1. Lineage (GTDB taxonomy): Bacteria > Pseudomonadota > Gammaproteobacteria > Pseudomonadales > Moraxellaceae > Perlucidibaca. Next base: position 3,301 of record JBDSQT010000162.1, on the reverse strand, counting down.
CTATCGAGATAAATGACAATGTCCGCGGCAAAGACGTGTTTATCTTGCAATCGACTTGCGCGCCCACCAACGACAATCTAATGGAATTGATTGTCATGGCCGACGCGCTACGTCGCGCCAGTGCCGGCCGTATCACTGCCGTCATCCCCTACTTTGGTTATGCCCGCCAAGATCGCCGTGTGCGCTCGGCGCGCGTGCCCATTACCGCGAAAGTGGTTGCCGACATGCTCACCACCGTCGGTATCGATCGCGTGCTGACCATCGACTTACACGCCGACCAAATTCAAGGTTTCTTCGATATCCCCGTCGACAACATCTACGCTTCGCCAGTGTTGCTCGCCGATATTGAACGCCAAAACTACGACAACCTCGTTATCGTCTCTCCAGACGTTGGTGGTGTTGTTCGTGCTCGTGCCGTTGCCAAACAGCTCGACGATGCCGATTTAGCCATCATCGATAAGCGCCGCCCGAAAGCCAATGAGTCGCAAGTCATGCACATCATTGGTGAAGTGAGAGGCCGCGACTGCATCATTGTCGATGACATGGTCGACACCGCCGGCACGCTCTGTAAAGCCGCTGCCGCATTGAAGGAAAATGGTGCACGCCGCGTCGTTGCCTATTGCACCCATGCGATCTTGTCAGGGCCGGCCATCGAAAACATCAGCAAATCACAGCTCGACGAGCTCGTGGTTACCGACACAATTCCGCTGTCTGACACAGCGCGTGCCTGTGGCCGCATCCGTCAGCTGTCGTTATCGGCATTGCTCGCAGAAACCCTGCGCCGCATCAATAACGAAGAGTCCATCAGCGCCATGTTTGAGTTGTATTAAACACGGCAAACCCTATTTGTAGCGTGTTGCTGCAAACCCTGTGAATAATCACAGGTTATTTGCATCGAGCTGGTCGCAAGCTTGGTGCCTTACGGAGTACAGAAAATGTCCGAAGCAAATTTTTCGCTTAATGCGCAAAACCGGACGCTCGAAGGGAAAGGTGCGAGCCGCCGCCTTCGTCGTTTGGAAGCCCGTGTTCCTGCGGTTATTTATGGTGGCGAAGCTGCCGCTCAGTCGATCAGCGTTGAACTGCGCGAGCTAGTGAAAGCACTGGAAAACGAAGCGTTTTACTCGCACGTTTTAACCATCACCGTTGATGGTAAAGCTCAGAAAGCCGTGATCAAAGCTCTGCAGCGCCACCCAGTGAAAGGCACGCCGATGCATGCTGACTTTTTGCGTGTCGATGCAACTCACAAGCTAACCATGCGCGTACCTCTGCACTTCACCAACCAAGATACCTGTGTTGGCGTGAAGAAAGACGGCGGCGAAATCACTCACTACATCAATGATGTCGAAGTGATCTGTTTGCCAAGCAACCTGCCTGAGTTTATCGAAGTCGATATGGCGGCAGTGGCACTCGGTACAACATTGCACCTGTCCAACTTGGTTCTACCAAAAGGCGTGGAAATTCCCGTCTTGGCACTGGGTCATGACCATGACCAACCAGTAGCCAATGTGCACACGCCAAAAGTAGCTCAAGCTGCTGAAGAAGACGCTGCACCTGAAGCACCCGCGGACGAGTAATTTCGCTCCGGTTGTGATAGAAAAGCGGGGCTTTATGCCCCGCTTTTCTTTTCAACGCCTAACGATGCAAAACCATGACCGCTATCCGCTTATTAGTCGGCCTCGCCAACCCCGGCGCACAGTATGCGCAGACACGCCACAATGCTGGCGCGTGGTTTGTTGAGCGTTTAGCCGAACAGCACCGCACGACCTTAAGCCCCGATGCCAAGGCCTTTGGCCTCACCGCGCGCCTCACTATTGCCGGTGAAGATGTGCGCTTGCTCATTCCAACCACATTTATGAATCGCTCCGGCCAAGCCGTCGCCGCCTTGGCGAACTTTTATAAGCTAACGCCTGCAGAAATTCTGATTGCTCATGACGAGCTGGATATTGCACCTGGACAGATTCGCCTAAAAACAGGCGGTGGCCATGGCGGCCACAATGGCCTGCGCGATAGCATTACGGCCTTGGGCAATCAGGCCGGCTTTCACCGTTTACGCGTTGGCATTGGCCATCCAGGTCATAGTAGTCAAGTCACTGGCTTTGTTTTAGGTCGCGCCCCGCAGTCGGAGCAAGCGCTTATCGATCAAGCCCTCGATGAAGCCTTACGCTGCACCGAACTGATGGTCTCCGGCGATATTGCCAAGGCCATGAACTGTATCAACGGCTTTAAAATCGACACCTAATTGAATTGATGCGCGAGCGCGCAGAGGATGCACCATGGGATTTAATTGCGGCATTGTTGGCCTCCCCAATGTGGGAAAATCTACGCTGTTTAACGCCTTAACCAAGGCTGGCATTGCAGCGGAAAACTTCCCGTTTTGCACCATCGAGCCAAACACCGGCGTAGTGCCCATGCCCGACCCACGCCTCGATGCATTGGCGGACATCGTCAAACCTGAGCGCGTCATTCCCACGAGCATGGAGTTTGTCGATATCGCCGGCCTAGTCGCTGGCGCTTCGCAAGGTGAAGGCTTGGGCAATCAGTTTTTAGGCAACATCCGTAGCACCGATGCCATTGCACACGTAGTGCGCTGCTTTATTGATGACAATGTCATTCATGTCGCCAATCGCATCAGCCCGCTCGACGATATTGAAGTGATTAATACCGAGCTGGCCTTGGCCGATCTTGAGGCCGTCGAAAAGGCCATGCTGCGTGTGACCAAGCAAGCTAAAGGCGGTGACAAAGAGTCCATCGCGCTGAAAGATGTACTGGAAAAAATCAAACCCGCGCTTGATGAAGGCCTACCCGTGCGTAGCGTCAACCTCAGTGTGGAAGAGCTAGCGACCATTAAGTCGTATGGTTTTTTAACACTGAAGCCGACCATGTACATTGCCAACGTCAGTGAAGACGGCTTTGAAAACAACCCCATGCTCGATCAAGTACGCGAGCTGGCCCGCAAAGAAAACGCCGTCGTAGTGCCGATCTGCAACAAGCTAGAGGCTGAAATCGCCGAGCTAGACGATGAAGATAAGGCCGCCTTCTTGGCTGACTTAGGCATGGAAGAGCCGGGCTTAAATCGCGTGATTCGTGCCGGCTATGGCTTGCTGAGCCTGCAAACTTACTTCACCGCCGGCGTGAAAGAAGTCCGCGCGTGGACGATTCCACTCAAGTGCACAGCACCAAAGGCTGCCAGCGCCATTCACACCGACTTTGAAAAAGGCTTTATTCGTGCTGAGGTTGTTGGCTACGATGATTTCATTGCCTTTCGTGGCGAAGCTGGCGCGAAAGAAGCCGGCAAATGGCG
>JBDSQT010000161.1:0-7451 GCA_039929665.1 Paraperlucidibaca sp. | reverse complement strand
AGCTCATGCTGAAGCTGCATACCATGCAATACGCTCAATCAGGCTCACTCTAAACTCCTCGACACTCACTGAGACTTTCCGACTACTTCCATGACCCATTTTCGTGACATGAGCGCTGCCGATTTGCCAGCGGTGTTTGCTATTGAGCAAGTCTCGCATCCCAGTCCATGGCCCATGCGCGGCCTAGAAGAGTCGCTGGTCGCGCATCGCGGCATTGTGCTCTGTGATGCCAATGAGTGCGTGCTGGGCTATGCCTTCGTGCAGAAAATTGTCGATGAGGCGCACTTGCTCGACATCGCCATTGCTCCTTCAGCGCGCGGTAAAGGCTATGGCCGTTTGCTCATGCTGCACCTGATGGAGTCGGTGATGAGGCCCGGCATTTCGCTCTGGTTTCTTGAGGTGCGCGCATCCAATGTCAATGCCATCGCGCTCTATACCTCGCTGGGTTTTAACGAAATGGGCTTGCGCCGAAACTACTATCGCGATGCGCAAGGCAGTGAGGATGCGGTGCTGATGGCGTATACTGTGTAGCTGGATTTTTCGAGCGAACACACGCCCATGAGCTTCACCGAACAGCTGGCCGCCGAGGTCGCCTCGCGCCGCACATTTGCCATCATTTCCCACCCCGATGCCGGCAAAACTACCATCACCGAAAAGCTGCTGTTATGGGGCAAGGCGATTCAGGTCGCCGGCACGGTGAAGTCGCGCAAGTCCGACCGCCATGCGACCTCAGACTGGATGGCCATGGAGCAGCAGCGCGGCATCTCCATCACCACCTCGGTGATGCAGTTTCCCTATCGCGATGCCACCATCAACCTACTCGACACACCAGGCCACGAAGACTTCTCGGAAGACACCTATCGGACGCTGACCGCTGTTGACTCGGCGCTGATGGTCATCGACGCGGCCAAAGGCGTGGAAGATCGCACCGTTAAGCTCATGGAGGTTTGCCGCTTGCGCGACACGCCCATCGTCTCGTTTGTCAATAAGCTCGATCGCGAAACTCGCGACCCCATTGAGCTGCTCGATGAGATTGAGTCGGTACTGGGCATTCAGTGCGCGCCTATCACTTGGCCGATTGGTGCTGGCCGCGCTTTCAAAGGCGTGTATCACCTCATTGAGGATCGCTTTTATCTTTACACCCACGGTCATGGCCACGAAATTATTGCCGACCGTTGCATTGATGGCCTGAACAATCCTGAGGCCGATGAGATACTGGGTGATCAAGCGGCTGAGCTGCGTGACATGCTTGAGTTGGTGCAAGGCGCCAGCCATAGCTTCGATCTTCAGCAGTTTCATGCAGGCAAACAAACGCCGGTATTTTTCGGCACCGCCTTGGGTAATTTTGGCGTCAATCATGTGCTGTCAGGCATTGTCGATTGGGCGCCCACACCATTGGCCCGAAAAGCCGCGCAGCGTGTAGTCGAGCCCACTGAAGCTACGTTCTCCGGCTTCGTGTTTAAGATTCAGGCCAATATGGATCCCAAGCATCGCGACCGCATTGCCTTCTTGCGCATCTGCTCGGGGCGTTATGAAAAGGGCGTGAAATTACAGCATGTGCGTTTGGGCAAAGAAGTGCGTGTGGCTGATGCGTTGACCTTTTTGGCCGGCGAGCGCGCGCATTTAGAAGAGGCTTGGCCTGGCGATATTATCGGCCTGCATAACCATGGCACCATCCAGATTGGCGATACGTTTACCGAGAGTGAGAATCTGCAGTTTTTGGGTATTCCACACTTTGCACCAGAGATGTTTCGCCGTGTACGCCTGCGTGATCCATTGAAAAGTAAGCAGCTGCAAAAAGGCCTCAAAGAGCTATCGGAAGAAGGCGCGACCCAGGTTTTTATGCCGCAAATCAGCAATGACCTAATCTTGGGCGCGGTGGGTGTGCTGCAGTTTGATGTGGTCGCCTTTCGCCTGAAAGAAGAATACAAAGTGGAGTGTGTCTACGAGCCAGTCAATGTGGCCACTGTGCGCTGGATTCAGTGCGGCGATGAGCGCAAATTGACGGAGTTCAAAAAGAAAGCGCATGACCAACTATCGCTAGATGGCGGTGGGCATTTGACCTATCTGGCACCCTCGCGCGTGAACTTGCAAATCATGCAAGAGCGCTACCCAGACATTATTTTCTCACCAACCCGAGAGCACTAATGCTATCGCGTCGCCAGACTCTATTGTTCTGTGTGCTGGCCCTGCTGACTGGGCTGGTCGGCTGTGAGCGCACGCCTGAGCCGGCAGCTGAGCTTGATAAAGTAGTACCTACACCAGCAACGGCAGAGACCAAGTCGGAGAAAAAATCGGTCGATGCGGCGCCTGAGTTAGTGACAAATCCCATCCGCTTTACACTCAAAGACAGCACCGGCTGCGATGATCGCTGCGCCAGCTTTGAGGTTGAGTGGATTGAGTTTCCGCGTGAGGCGGCGCTCAATAGTTTGGTTTTAGATCAAGTCAGCGCGCCTACCGAGCTGCCCACGAAAGCCGCGCTAAGCAAGCAGGGCCAAGATTTTTTGCGCGATGCCATGGAGGCGCAAGAGCCTTGGGAGCAAATTTTCAAGGTCAGCGTATTGCCGGGCGTGGCGAATATCTCAGTGATTGAAGTGGTGGCGTATAGCTACACCGGTGGTGCGCATGGCATGACTACCATTAGCACCATTAACTTTGATCGAGCGACTAAGCAGACGCTGAACTTGAGTGATGTATTGCTGCCTGAAAAGGACGCGCAGTTTTGGCATATTGCCCGCCGTGTGCATCAGGAATGGATGGCTAAGCAAGAGGACGCACAAAGCTATGAGGGTTGGCCATTCGTGCCTACCTCGATGTTTTTGCTGACGCCTGAGGGCTTAGTGCTGCAATACGACCCTTACGCCATCGGGCCGTACTCGATGGGCACCCCGACCATTACTATTAGCTATGAGCGCTTGCGTGATGTATTGAAGCCGAGCTATCTGCTCGAGCGCTAACCATGACTTGGCCATTGCTCGATAGCCACTGCCACCTTGACGCGCCCGAGTTTGATAATGATCGCGTGCAGGTCATCGCGGCAGCGAGGCAAGCGGGTGTAGCGGGCATCGTAGTACCGGCGTATATGGCTTCGCGCTGGCCGGCGCTCTTAGCACTTTGCGGCAATGTTCAACAGCCGATGTTGTGGCCGGCACTGGGTTTGCATCCGGTCTATATTGCTGAGCATAGTGACGCAGACTTACAGACTCTGGAGAGCGAGTTACTCGCGCATCCCGAGCTGGTTGCTGTGGGTGAAATTGGCCTTGATCGCTTCTTGCCCGAGCTCATCACGCCTGATATGTGGCGCAAGCAGCAGCAGTTCTTTGAGGCGCAACTGATGCTGGCACAGAGGCATGGCAAGCCAGTTATTATTCATGCCCGTCGTTGTCATGCCGAGATCGTGCGTAGCGTTAAGCGTGTGGGGTTTTCGCAGGGCGGTGTGGTGCATGCATTTTCTGGCAGCGTGCCAGAAGCGCAGGCATACACGGCGCTGGGCTTACATTTGGGGTTGGGTGGGCCGCTGACGTATCCGCAGTCACGAAAGCTGCGCGACATCGCTACGCAGATTCCGCTAGAGCACTTACTCATTGAGACCGATGCGCCAGACATGGTGCCTTGGCCGCAGCGTGAGCATCACTGCGATGGCCGCGCGCGCGAAGTAGGCGAGCGAGTGCGCAATAGCCCCGCGTATTTGCCATCGGTTTTTGAGGCGTTTTGCCAGCTACGGCCGGAGTCGCCCGAGGCGTTAGCTCGGGCGTTTTGGCTCAATACGCAACGTGCATTTAACCTGCCGCCGGAACCGTTTCATCGACTTCCTCCGGCGTAGTCACTGGGTCGAAACTCTCGGCCTGAGACATTTTCCAAAACAGTTGGTAGACCGGATGATGCGGGCAATGCTTGAGTAGTTCACCCGACTTTAAATACGGCACTAGCGCCGATACCAATGCGACTTCATTGACCGATACGCGGCGCACAATGTGGTGTGGCTTGAGCTGATTCGGGTGTGATAAGCCTGCGGCTCCGGTGATTTCGCCCAAGGCCTTCAGCGTATTGTGGTGGAAGTAATACACCCGATTGCCTTTGTCTTGCGGGTCCAGTGCGCGTTGGCGCAACCAGCTTTGTGTTGCCACTCCTGTTGGGCAGCGACCGGTATGGCAGGTTTGCGACATGAGGCAGCCGAGCGCAAACATGAAGCCGCGCCCTGAGTTACACCAGTCGGCACCGAGCGCTAAGGTGCGTGCAATATCGAAGGCTGAGACGATTTTACCTGCGGCACCGAGCTTCACGCGACTGCGCAAACCTAAGCCTACTAAGGTGTTGTGAGCGAGTATCAAGCCTTCATGCATGGGTGTGCCGAGATGATCAGTAAACTCAGCGGGCGCTGCGGCTGTACCGCCTTCAGCGCCATCAATGACAATGTAGTCAGGGGTGATATTGGTTTTAATCATGGCCTTGCAGATAGCAAAAAACTCCCAGGGATGACCAATGCAGAGCTTGATGCCGACGGGCTTGCCGCCTGAAAGCTCGCGTAATTGCGCAATGAAGTGCATGAGCTCAATAGGCGTACTAAATGCGGAATGACTTGAAGGCGAAATGCAGTCTTCGCCTACTGGAACACCTCGCGCATCAGCAATTTCTTGCGTAACTTTTGCCGCTGGTAATATGCCACCGTGGCCAGGCTTAGCGCCTTGGCTCAGTTTGATTTCGATCATTTTGACTTGAGCGGAGGTTGCGTTATTGGCAAAGCGCTCCGGGCTAAATGAGCCATCGGGATGGCGGCAGCCGAAGTAACCGCTGCCAATTTCCCAGATCAAATCGCCACCAGGCTCGCGATGGTAACGGCTAATGGAGCCCTCACCCGTGTCATGAGCAAAGTTGCCAAGCTTGGCGCCTTTATTCAGCGCCAAAATGGCGTTACCTGAGAGTGAGCCAAAGCTCATTGCCGAAATATTGTAGAGCGAGAGCGAGTAGGGCAGGTCGCATTGGCCTTCGCCGATAGTGACGCGGAAGTCGGTATTTTTGATGTGCTTGGTATTGATCGAGTGGTTGATCCATTCGTAATCATCGCCATAGACATTGGCCAGTGTGCCGTAAGCGCGCTTGTCGACGACATTTTTTGCGCGCTGATAGACCAAGTTGCGTTGGGCGCGTGAAAAGGGAATTTCTTCGGTATCTGATTCGAGAAAGTACTGACGAATTTCGGGGCGAATAGACTCAAACAGAAAGCGGAAATGTCCCAGAATCGGGTAGTTTCTCCGAACGGCCTGCTTCTTTTGAAAAAAATCTAGGGAGCCCAATAAGGTCAGACCACCCAGAACTAACACTGGCGTGGTGCCAATTAAAGGGTAGAGCCAAAACAGCACTAGTGAGGCGAGAAAGCCTATGCCGCTGAGCAGCCACGTGGCGTAGCGAAAGGGCATGATAACGCGGAGAAAATGCATGAGTCGGGTTCCTGCTAGCGCTGAAGTCGACACTTTAGACGCTAACAGAAATTCCCCAGCGTGCATGCACCATTTAGCGCACGCACGAGTGCTTCAGTCGGATTAGATAATCTCGATTGCCATGGCCGTTGCTTCACCACCACCAATACACAGGCCAGCAACACCACGAGTTTTGCCGTGTTGTTTGAGCGCGTGAATCAGCGTCAGGATGATGCGTGAGCCGGTCGAGCCAACGGGGTGACCAAGCGCACAGGCACCACCATAGACGTTGACTTTTTCATGCGGCAGATTGTGTTTGATCATCGCAGCCATGGTCACCATAGCGAACGCTTCGTTGATCTCAAACAGGTCTACGGACTCAGCGTTCCAGCCGGTTTTGGCAAACAATGTGTTCATTGCGCCAATAGGGGCAATGGTGAATTCGCTGGGGTCTTGCGACTGCGTGGCGTGACCAACAATCCGCGCTAATGGCTTTAGGCCTAGTTCAGCGGCCTTGCTGGCCTTCATCAATACCAAGGCCGATGCGCCATCGGAGATCGATGAGGCATTGGCGGCGGTGATGGTGCCATCTTTAGCAAACGCGGCTTTCAGCGTAGGGATTTTCTCGGGCTTGGCATTGCCTGGCTGCTCGTCAGTATCGACCAGTACTTCGCCTTTGCGCGTTTGCACCGGCACAGCAACGATTTCGGCCTTGAAGTCACCATTGGCAATCGCGGCATTGGCGCGGCGCAGAGACTCAATAGCAAAGTCATCCATAGCTTCGCGTGTCAGGCCTAACGTGTTGGCCATGTCTTGCGCAAACGAGCCCATCAGGCGACCGCTACGAGCATCTTCTAGGCCATCTAAAAACATATGGTCTAGGATTTGGCCGTGACCCATGCGGTAGCCGCCACGAGCTTTCGGCAGGATGTACGGCGCGTTACTCATCGATTCCATGCCGCCACAGACCATGATGTCGTTGGTGCCAGCAGCGATTAAGTCATGTGCCAGCATGGTGGCTTTCATGCCCGAACCGCAGAGCTTGTTAATGGTGGTCGCGCCAGCAGCGGCGGGGATGCCAGCATTGAGTGCGGCTTGGCGAGCGGGGCCTTGCTTTAGGCCGGCTGGCAACACGCAACCCATAATGACTTCTTGTACTTGCTCAGGCGCGACACCGGCACGGCTGAGGGCCGCACGAATGGCAATAGCGCCTAAATCGGTGGCGATAACGCTACCTAAGCTACCTTGAAAGCCGCCCATTGGGGTACGGGCACCGTTAACAATCACGATTGGATCGTGGCTCATGTCTTCTCTCCGGTTCAGACAGCGCTTAGGCGCCGTGGCATTTCTTGAATTTTTTGCCACTGCCGCAATGGCAGGGATCGTTACGACCAATTTTTAACTCATTGATCACGGGTTTGGGCTTTTCTGATGGGCCGCTGTGCAGCACTTCGCCATCGCGAAATTGCCAGCCGGCATCAGTTTTTACAAAGCCCGAGACTTCGTGATGATGATGTTTCACACCGCCAACTTGGTAGTGCGCTTTGAATTCTACCAGACCCTTACGGTCGTGGTCGGTGCCAGCCTCGACTTGAAGTACATCAAGACTTTGCCAGTCAGCTGTTTCAGCCCAAGCACGCATCGCATCGATGTCGCTATCGGCGCGGCCATCGGGATGAGTTGAGGCCATGATGAAGTCGATATTGTGCTGCGTGTAAGCGGTGTAGCGCGCACGCATCATGGCTTCAGCGCTAGGTGCCGATGCGCCAGCAATGATTGGGCCGCAGCACTCGCTGAGTGCTAGTGAGGAACCGCAAGGGCAAGTCATGTATTTCTCCAAATATCAGGCATAAAAAAGGGGTGCATAATGCACCCCTTTTTTTCTTGAGGCGTAAGCCTCACCACATTACTGAGCGGCTGGAGCTTCTTCAGCTGGAGCTGCTTCGGCAACTGGAGCTTCTTCAACAACTGGAGCTTCTTCAACAACTGGAGCAGCTTCTTCAACCATTGGAGCAGCTTCTTCAGCAACTGGTG
>JBDSQT010000160.1:0-2700 GCA_039929665.1 Paraperlucidibaca sp. | reverse complement strand
TCGTAGGCATGGTAGCGCCCCATGCCTGATGGGCCAACGCCGCCAAAGGGCAAGTCATCGACGCCGACATGGGTGACCACATCATTGATGCCGGTCGCGCCAGAGTGCGTGTGAGTAACGACATAGTCGGCACGCGCACTGTCATTGTCGAAATAGTAGAGCGCCAGTGGGCGCGCGCGCGCGTTCACAAACTCCAGTGCTTCTGACAGCGATTCAACTTCTAAAATCGGCAAGATTGGCCCGAAGATTTCGTTCTGCATGATCAGCATGTCGGGCTTAGCGCCGATGACAATTGTTGGTGGAATCTTGCGCGTATTTTCAAAGCGCTCATTGGCAGGATTCATCTCAATCACGCGCGCACCTTGCTCGCGAGCATCGGCTAAATAGCTCTGAATGCGGCTGTACTGCTTGTCGTTGACGATGCTGGTGTAGTCGGCGTTGGTCACCAAGGTAGGGTACATTTTGCTGACTTGTGCTGTGAACGCGATAACGAACTCATCGGTCTTGCCGCGCGGCAGCAGCAGATAATCTGGCGCTACGCAGGTCTGGCCGGCATTCCAGCATTTACCGAAAGCGATACGCTCAGCCGCATCGCTCATCGAGTAGGACTCGTGCACGATGGTTGGCGACTTGCCTCCTAACTCCAGCAACACTGGCGTGAGGTTGACTGCCGCATTTTCCATAATGGTCCGGCCAACATTGGTCGAACCAGTAAAGGTAATTTGGTCAAACGGCATTTTGCTAAACGCTTCTGATACTTCGCCACGGCCAGTAATCACGGCCACGGTATCTTCGGTAAAGACCTCGGCAAGCATGCGCTTGAGCGTCTCACCCAATCGCGGCGTGAAGCTCGATGATTTAATCATGACGCGATTGCCGGCACTAATAGCGCCGACCAAAGGACCAATCGCGAGGAAAATCGGATAGTTCCACGGCACCACTACGCCCACTACACCGAGCGGCTGCGGATGTACACGCGCCTTAGCCGGCATCGCCAAAATACCGCTATGACGCTTTTGTGGCTTCATCCACGCCTTAACATGCTTGCTGGCGTACTTCACCGCTTCCAATGAGGTCAGCACCTCAGCAATTTTTGTTTCATGCACTGAGCGATGACCAAAATCTTGGCTGACGGCATCAGCAAGATCGTCTTGATACTTCACGATGGCGGCACGCAAACGCTTCAAACACGCGATACGTTCATCGGCAGATGGCATTGGACGCAGGCTATAGGCAGCGCGCTGAGCATTAAAAATACGCTGCATATCAGCGACTTGCGGATTTTGTTCGGCCAATGCCGCAACATGAGCAACCATGACAACCTCGTCTAAAAGTAGATGCACCCAAAGCAGTCAGGCGACTTGTGCCAATTTTTTAGAGCATTTACTCTAGGCTGTCAATGACGCGATAGAGCATCCAATGATTTCTGCTGTGCCCGTAAAGACCCGCCATCGTATTTTGGCCACCAGTTTGCAGCTATTTAACGAGCAAGGTGAGCGCCAAGTCACCACCAATCATTTGGCCGCCGCGATGGGCATGAGCCCTGGCAACCTGTATTACCATTTCAAAAATAAAGACGCGATTATTGGTGAGTTATTCACGCACTATGCCGAGCGCATGGCGGCAACGCTGACGTTTCCCGATGATCACCCACTGACTCAGGCCGACAAAGCCAACCTCTTCGAGCGCGTGCTGAATGTCTTGTGGGATTTCCGCTTCTTACATCGTGACATGACGCATTTGCTTGAAAGCGCCAAGCTCAGCGCGCAATACCGCACCTTCTCGGTGCAAGTGCTAGAGCAGCTGCGCGAACTCTATCGCGTACAAATCGCCGCCGGATTGATTGTGGCTGATGATGATGATATCGATACCTTGGCCATCACCATTTGGATTACAGCGACCAATTGGGTGAATTTTCTGCACACGACCGGACTATTTAACGCCAGCGTTGGCAATGGCAACGGCGACATCACCGAAGATATGCTGCGGCGCGGAATACTGCATGTAATCTGCCTAGAAGCGCCTTATTTGCGCGGCGAAGCCAAGGCCGGCTTAGTGGCCCTGAAAGCGCGTTATGGCACGGCCTTGGCGAGCGACGACTGATACGCCGGCGGTAAGCGCTTAACCATCTCTGCGCGCCGCACGCTCTCTGGCACCTGACTGTCTAAAAATGCCGGAATTCGCTGCTCCAAGAAATACACCGGGTCACGCCAGTGCTCGCCCGCGGCGACAAAGCCGACATGCCCACCCTGCGGCGACACATCCAAATACAGCGATGGCGACAGCGCACTGGCTTCTGGAAAGCATTTTGGCGTCAAAAAGGGGTCGTCTGTGGCCTGAATAATCAAGGTCGGGCAATGAATGCGCGCGAGATTTTGCAGCGGGCTGCAGCGCGCATAATAATCTTCGGCGCTATGAAAGCCATGCAGCGGCGCCACCACGGCATCATCGAAAGCCCGAAATGAATTGAATGGGCCCAGCGCGAGTAAATGCTCAATACGCTCGGCATCCTCATTGCGACCTAGACTGCGTAGCTTCAGTACTTTACGGTGCCACGACTTCATCAAGGCATCGAGCAAGTGCTTGCGATAGACCTGCGAAAACCCTTGGTCTAAGCGGTCAGCACACGAGGCTAAGTCAAGCGGCACCGACACCGCTGTAGCGGCAAAAAAGTGCGCTGGCAGCGGCATGGTCGCCAGG
>JBDSQT010000159.1:0-4088 GCA_039929665.1 Paraperlucidibaca sp. | reverse complement strand
TACCCATTTTGTGTTCGATTGAGCCGACGGTAACGGCATTGCGCTCAGCCATGCTGCCATCGGTGCCAACATTGAATTTGGGCACGATGAACAAGGAAATGCCACGAGTGCCTGGCGGTGCGTCAGGTAGGCGTGCCAACACGATATGAATGATGTTTTCGCACAGGTCATGATCGCCAGCAGAAATGAAAATCTTTGTACCGGAAAGCTTGTAGCTACCATCCGCTTGCAGGTCGGCCTTGGTTTTCACCTGACCTAAGTCGGTACCGCACTGTGGCTCAGTAAGGCACATGGTACCTAACCAGCGACCTTCAACCAGCGCTGGCATGAAGGTGGCTTTTTGCGCGGCATCGCCATGCAACATGATGGTGTTCATGCAGCCTAAGGACAGGCCGGGATACATCGTAAACGACCAGTTTGCAGTGCCCATCATCTCGGCTTTCAGTAAGCCCATGGACATTGGCAGGCCTTGGCCGCCAAACTCTTCAGGATAGTTCAGGCCTTGCCAGCCACCAGCGACATATTGGTCGTAGGCATCTTTAAAGCCTTTCGGGGTGGTGACTTCGCCATCAGCAAAATGGCAGCCTTCTTCATCGCCGGATTGGTTGATGGGCGCGAGTACTTCTTCGCAATATTTTGCGCACTCATCCAAAATCGCATCGACGAGATCAGGCGTGGCTTCTTCGCCGCCCGGTAAGTTGGCGTAGTGCTTTGGATAGTCAAAGACTTCGTTCATGAGAAAGCGCATATCGCGCAGGGGAGCCTTATAAGCTGGCATGGCGTAATCACCCAAGTTAGTTGAACACAGCTAACTTATACGCATAAAGCTACCGCGGGTCATTGGCAGAGTTGAACCGACTGTCCGGCATATCGGACAATCGGTTTGTGCCAATTTTGCATCACTAACGTTGCCGCTGAGTGTGAGGGGCGTGTTAGCTAAGCAAGGAGATATCGGCGACGCGCAAAAATAGCGCCCGCAGCTGACTCAATAAGCGCAGGCGGTTTAGACGAATCGCGGCATCATCGGCATTGACCATGACATGGTCAAAAAAAGCATCCACCGGCTCGCGTAGTGCGGCGAGCTGACTCAAGGCTTGGCCGTAATCACCTGCCGCGTAGAGTGGTGCTAAGCGCGACTGCAAGGCGTTGAGTTGGGCCGCGAGTGCTTGCTCGGCAGGCTCTTGGAGCAGTGCCGCGTCTACCTCGCCCGTAATCGGCAGCTCTTTTGCCAAAATGTTTGCCACGCGTTTATTTGCTGCCGACAATGCCTTCGCCTCGGCTAGCCCGCTAAACGCCGCCACAGCCTGCACACGGCGGGCAACATCGCCAGCCACCGTGGGTTGGCAGGCTTGCACGGCGGCGATCACTTCAGCACTAATACCCTGTTCTTCAAACATGGCGCGATAACGCCCGAGCAAGAAGCTAAAGACCTCTTCAGCGGCATTTGCCTGCGTCACGCAAGCACCATGCTGTGCTACGGCGGCAGCCACTAGCTTGCGTAAATCAATCGCGTAATCACCAGCAATGAGCATGCGCAATACACCTAGGGCGGCACGGCGCAGAGCGAATGGGTCTTTCGAACCCGTTGGCGGCTGGCCAATGCCAAACAGGCCCGTTAGGGTGTCGAGCTTATCGGCCAATGACACCGCGGCACCGGTCGCGGTTGTTGGCAGGCTATCGCCAGAGAAGCGTGGCAAATACTGTTCATTGAGCGCTAAAGCGACATCGTTGGGCAGGCCTTCGTGGCGGGCGTAATGATAGCCGGCGATACCCTGTAACTCGGGGAACTCACTGACCATCTCGCTAGCTAAATCTGACTTACACAGCAGGCCAGCTAATTGTGCCGCAGCAACATCACTGCCGATAAGCCCAGCAATATGACCAGCTAATTGCGACACGCGTTCAGCTTTGGCGTAGACCGTGCCGAGTTGAGCTTGAAATACGACTTGCTTGAGGCGCTCATTACGCTCGGCCAGAGTGATTTTTTTGTCTTGGCTGAAAAAGAACTCAGCATCGGTTAGGCGTGGGCGCACTACTTTCTCATTGCCCGAGATGATTTTTTCAGGGTCTGATGAGTCGATATTCGCCACCGTAATAAAGCGTGCCATGAGCTGATCATTGGCATCGACCAAGCAGAAGTATTTTTGATTGTCCTGCATAGTGGAAATCAACGCTTCTTGCGGCACGCTTAAGAAGCGCTCCTCAAAGCGACAGACCAATGGCACAGGCCATTCGACCAAGGCGGTGACCTCATCGAGTAGCGCCTCAGGCATCAAAGCGCGACCGCCGGCTTGTGTAGCGAGATCATTCACCAAGTCGCGAATCTGCGTGCGTCGTGCGGAAAAGTCAGCAAGTACATGCGCGGCTTGCATTGCGTCAAGGTAGTCATCGGCGTGGGCGAGCTCGACCGCTTTCGGATGATGAAAGCGATGGCCAAAGCTGGTGCGGCCGCTATCTAAGCCCAGGATTGTGGCAGGCACCACGGCATCGCCGTAAAGCATGACGAGCCAATGTACGGGGCGGACAAACTCGATACGGCTGCTGCCCCAACGCATGCGCTTGGCGATAGGTAGCTGCTTGATGGCGTGCTCAAAAATTGCCGGCAACAAATCGACGGCCGCCTCGCCTTTCACTGTGCGAATAAAGCGCAACTTATCGCCGCTGGCATCAAGCTCGGCAACCTCAACGCCATTTTTGCGCGCAAAGCCAAGTGCAGCAGGTGTTGGCTGGCCATCGGCGGTGAATGCCGCTTTTACGGGTGGGCCATCGGCACGCACATCACGGTCCGGTTGCTGCGGTGCTAACGCGTCGATAATCACCGCTAAGCGCCGCGGTGCCGCATAGAAGCGCACGTTAGCAAACACGAGGCCGGCGCTTGTCAGGCCTTGCTCTACGCCATCACGTAGGGCGGTGGCGAGCGTGACCAGTGACTTCGGGGGTAGCTCTTCGCTGCCTAACTCAAATAAAACCGATGGATGGCTCATGCTTGCTTCTCCCCTGCTTTTGCCACTTGGGCATCAATGCTGGCCATTACTTCTGCGCGCAATACGGGATCGGCGAGCGGAAAGCCAAGTGCTGCGCGCGAGTCGAAGTAACTCTGTGCCACTGCCCGCGCTAAAGCACGGACACGTAAAATATAGCGTTGGCGCTCAGTCACAGAAATGGCACGTCGGGCATCGAGTAAGTTGAAGGTATGCGAGGCTTTCAAAACAAACTCATAAGCAGGTAATGGCAGCTTTAGCGCCATGATGCGGTTAGATTCGGATTCGTATAAATCAAACAGCTTAAATAGCTCGTCAATATTGGCGTGCTCGAAGTTATAGGTCGATTGTTCAACTTCGTTTTGGTGGAAGACATCGCCATAGGTCACCTTGCCAAACGGGCCATCAGTCCAAATCAAGTCGTAGACGGAGTCGACGCCCTGTAAATACATGGCCAAACGCTCCAGACCATAGGTAATCTCGCCAGTGACCGGATAGCACTCAAGGCCACCGACTTGTTGAAAGTAGGTGAACTGAGTGACCTCCATACCATTGAGCCAGATTTCCCAGCCTAGACCCCACGCTCCCAGTGTCGGCGACTCCCAGTTGTCTTCAACAAAGCGGATGTCGTGGACGGTGGGATCGATGCCGATGTGGCGCAAGGAGTCTAGATAAAGCTCTTGGATATTCGGTGGATTCGGCTTTAGCACTACTTGGAATTGATAATAGTGCTGCAGGCGATTAGGGTTTTCGCCATAACGACCATCGGCAGGACGGCGCGAAGGCTGCACATAGGCGGCATGCCAGGCTTCAGGGCCAATGGCGCGCAAAAATGTCGCGGTATGGAAGGTGCCAGCACCCATCTCCATGTCATAGGGCTGCAAAATGCAGCAGCCCTGCTCGGCCCAATAGCGTTGCAATGCCAAGATAAGGCCTTGAAAGGTTTGGATGGGTTGTGCGGTATCGCTCATGAGCTATTCCTGACGTGATATGGCGGCACACCTTGGGCGGCAAAGCCGGCTGTTTCAGGGTGCAATCGAGCGCAGAAGTATAGCTGAGGCAGATTCAATAGGCACAAAAAAGGGCCAATGCCGGTAATAGCATTGA
>JBDSQT010000158.1:0-4534 GCA_039929665.1 Paraperlucidibaca sp. | reverse complement strand
ATCGAGATCGAGCAAACCGACCGCTGGGATCGCGAGACAGCCACGGGCTCTTTGCTGCTGATTAATAAATCGGTGTCGGCAGTGAGCATCTCTGCCAGCATGCATCTGAGTGAGAAAGATGGCGTGACGACAAACACCCTGTCATGGGATGTGAGTTGCAGCATTCCATTGCTGGGCGGAAAGCTGGCGGGCATTATTGCTGAAGATATTCGCACCAAGGCCTCGCAAAATGAAGCAGTGAGCCGGGAAATACTGGCTGAGCGGTATTAATTAGTTCGCTTTTGCGTTGTCATTGTCATTGTCTTTGGATTTGGCATCATAAAGCCAAGTGCGAGCGTTACTCTCGCCATAATAATAACTAAGGAAAGACATCATGATAGAGCAAATGATTGCCGACTTTAAAGCCGATATGTGGCTTTATATTTCCATCCCCTTCATCAGTGGTTTTATTGGCTACATCACCAAGGTTGTAGCCATCAAAATGATGTTTGCACCGATGGAGTTTGTCGGCATCAAGCCATTTTTCGGCTGGCAGGGCATTGTGCCGCGCAAAGCGGAAAAGATGGCGATGATCTCAGTCGACCTAATGACCAATCAGCTCATCAAGCCCGCTGAAATGTTTGCCCGCCTCGATCCGCATCGCATTGCCAAAGAAATCGAAGTTCCGCTGATGGCGGCTTCCGAAGATATCGTGCGTGAAGTTGCGCAGCAGTATCAGCCTGGTCTGTGGGAGGGTATGCCTGAGTTCGCGCGGCAGAAAATCATCACGCGAGTGAAAGCCGAAGCGCCAATGATGGTCGAAAAGATCATGTCGGAAGTGCAAAACAATATCGATAAATACTTCGATATCAAGCATATGGTGATCACTAACTTAATGCGCGACAAAAAGCTCTTAAATGAGATCTTTCAAAAAGTTGGTCGCCAAGAGTTTAAGTTTTTCAGCAATGCCGGCTTCTATTTCGGTTTTGCTATCGGCTGGATTCAGATGCTCTGCTGGTTGGCCTTTAAGCAGCCATGGATGTTGCCGGCCTTTGGTGGCTTCGTGGGCTTCTTCAGCGACTGGATCGCCTTGCAAATGATGTTTCGCCCGCAATTGCCGAAGAAAATTCTCGGCTTTACCGTGCAAGGCCTGTTCTTGAAGCGCCAAAAAGAAGTGGCCGCTGACTATGCTGACCTCATTTCTAAGCAGCTACTGACGCCAGCAAATATGATGGAAGAGCTGTTCCGTGGCGCGTTTGCTGATCGCATCATGGAGCTCATCCATAAAAACGTAAAAATGATGGTCGATGAGCAAACCGGCGTGGTGCGTCCGCTCGTGGTCTACGCGGTTGGTAGCCAGACCTATATCGAGATGAAAAGTGTGATTGCCGAGCGCATCATGGAGCGCATGCCCGAGACCATGAAGTACGTCGAGACCTATGCCGGTGATGCCATGGATGTGCGTAACACGCTGGTCACGCGTATGCAGGAGCTAACGCCAGAGCAGTTTGAAGGCATGTTGCGCCCAGCGTTTAAAGAAGATGAGTGGGCGCTGATTACCGTGGGTGCCGTGCTCGGCTTCCTCGTGGGCGAGATGCAAATTCACTTTATGCTTTAGGCTTTCCCAGCGAGATTGCCGACTCAATGCCAGGGTCACGACTCGCTGGTTAGTTTGTGGCGAATCGCTAGCAGCTCCTTGCGGCGCGCTGCATCAGTTTCTGGATAGTGCATTTTAAAAGACTGATAGGTCTTCAGGATTATTTGCGAGACGATGAGTTGGGCGTTCTTCTTATTGTCGGCTGGAACAATGTACCAAGGCGCATCGTCCGTGCTGGTGGCGCTTATGCATTGCTCGTAAGCGTGCATGTACTGCTGCCAAAACTCACGCTCGTTAATATCAGCAGCTGTGAGTTTCCAGTTTTTTTCGGGCCTGTCGATGCGTTTGAGAAAGCGCTTGCGCTGCTCTTCTTTAGACAGATGTAAAAAGAACTTGATGATCCGTGTGCCGTTACGATGAAGGTGACCTTCATGGTTGATGATGGACTGGAAGCGCTCCTGCCAAATCGTCTTTTCGTTCAGCAATTCAGCGGGCAGCCCTTGGCTGTGAAGTATTTCAGGGTGCACGCGGGCAATTAGCGTTTCCTCGTAATAAGACCGATTAAAAATGCCGATTCGACCGCGCTCAGGCAGGCATTGAGCGCTGCGCCAGAGAAAGTCATGCTCAAGCTCGGCAACGCTGGGGTGTTTGAAGCAAGTCACTTGGCAGCCCTGCGGGTTAACCCCAGACATCACGCGGCGGATGGCGCCATCTTTGCCGGCAGCGTCCATCCCCTGAAAAATCAGCAGCAATGAATGGCGGCTGGATGCATAGTGAAGTTGCTGGAGCTCAGTTAGTTGCTCTACTTGCCCCTGCCGCAGCTTACGATATTGCTTTTTCGACGAGTAAAGAGGCCTTACTCGCGTTGGCCAATGCTCAAGATTGACATCCTTCCCTGCGGGCACCTGAAACTCACTGGCATCAATCTTCATTATTATTCCTTTTATTGCCCTGATGTCGGCTAGCAAGCCAATAGTAGCCCGACAACTAGAATCGTGTGTGGATCAATAATGAAGACGGTGTGCACGCGTGTGTGGCTGTCTGCCAGAAACGAAAAAACCGGCTAAGTAGCCGGTTTTAAGTTGAATTTTTCATGCTTAAGCATGTTAATTCATAAAGATGGTGCCCAGAAGAGGACTTGAACCTCCACCCCCTTGCGAGGACCAGCACCTGAAGCTGGCGTGTCTACCAATTTCACCATCTGGGCAGATGAGGTCGCGAAATATAGTGAGGCGAGTCGGGGCTGTCAACTGTCTTGGTGTAGAATACGCAAAATTATTGAGATTGCTTATGACTGTACAGCCCCCCAAAACTACGCCAGCCGATGATCCGCACGCCGACCGCGAGGCCGAACGTTATGATAATCCGGTCGCCAGTCGTGAGCTTATTTTGGCCACGTTGGAGGAGTTGGGGAAGCCGCTGACACATCCGCAGCTCGTAAAGCACTTTGGATTTTTCGATGACGAGCGCGAAGAAGCACTACGCCGCCGTCTAATTGCCATGAGTCGCGATGGCCAACTGCGCTCTGATCGCCGTGGTGCCTACCAGCCATTGCGCGATGAAGAGCTGATTCGCGGCCGTGTGCAAGGCCATAAAGACGGTTTCGGCTTCCTCATTCCCGATGATGGCGGCGCTGATCTAGTCCTCGCTTCACGCCAAATGCGTCTGCTCTTTGACGGCGATATTGCCATGGTGCGCATTGCTGGTTATGACCACAAAGGCCGCCGCGAAGCCACGGTAGTCCGCGTTGAGACGCGTCGTTTCACGCACGTCATTGGTCGTTATCGTGAGGAAGATGGCGTTGCATATGTGCAGCCTGATAATCCGCGCTTAACGCAGGATATCTTGGTGCAAGCCGGCCCAGTCGGCGCCTTGCCCGATCAGTTCGTGAGCATCGAAATCGTCGAGTTCCCAACGGCGCGCAGTCTAGCCTGCGGTAAAATTATTGAGGTACTTGGCGACTTCATGGCGCCCGGTATGGAAATCGATATTGCCCTGCGCAACTACGATATTCCACACACCTGGCCATCGGCAGTCGATGCTGAGGTTGCGACGCTGTCGCCTGAAGTCGACGAGGCCGCCAAGCGTGAGCCTGGCCGTGTTGATATTCGCAGCTTACCGCTGATGACCATTGATGGTGAAGACGCGAAAGATTTCGACGATGCCGTGTTTGCTGAAAAACGTCGTGGTGGTGGCTTCCGTTTGGTCGTGGCGATTGCGGACGTCTCGCATTATGTGCGCCCCGACACGGCGCTTGATATCGAAGCGAAAGCGCGCGGTAACTCGGTGTACTTCCCCGGCCATGTCGTGCCAATGCTGCCGGAGATTCTCTCCAACGGCCTGTGCTCATTGAACCCACATGCTGATCGCCTGTGCATGGTCTGCGACATGACCTTCTCGTCTGCTGGCAAAATGACGGGCAATAAATTCTACTCAGCGGTCATGCATTCGCAGGCGCGCACCACCTATAACCAAGTCAGCGATTTCCTAGAGCGCCCTGATGGCAAGCCTGCGCTGGCCTTGGCCGAGCGCTGGCCAGCCGTTGTGCAGGGCTCGCTACATACGCTCTATGAGCTATTCAATGTGTTGCGCAGCGTCCGTGAAGAGCGCGGCGCGCTTGACTTCGATAGCGGTGAGACGCGCATTCTGTTTGGCGCTGATCGCAAAATTGAGCGCATCGTGCCGGTCACGCGTAACAAGGCACACATGCTCATTGAAGAGATGATGCTAGCCGCCAACGTGGCCACCGCGAAATATGTGCTGAAGGCAAAAATGCCGGCACTGTTTCGTAATCACGACGGCCCGAAGAACGAGAAGCTGAATAAGCTCCGTGCCAGCTTACAGGCTTTAGGTCTGCGCTTTACCGCATCGACTCAGCCCAAGCCAGCTGACTTCTTAGCGCTCATTAAGCAGATTGGCGATCGCCCCGACAAACACATCATTGAAACGATGTTGCTG
>JBDSQT010000157.1:0-3217 GCA_039929665.1 Paraperlucidibaca sp. | reverse complement strand
CTACCATTGGTCTTGCCGCAAAAAATGCAATCTTGATTGTCGAGTTTGCCAAAGAGCGACAAGAGGCTGGGCAGAGCTTGATAGACGCTACGCTGACCGCGGTACGCCAGCGTTTACGCCCCATCCTGATGACCTCTTTGGCTTTCGGCTTGGGGGTTATGCCGTTGGCTACTAGTCAAGGCGCGGGCTCGGGCTCGCAACATGCCATTGGTACTGGCGTGCTTGGCGGCATGATCAGCGCCACGGTGCTGGGGTTATTTTTTGTGCCGCTGTTCTTTGTCTTAGTACGCGCACGATTTAGCCGCCAAACGCCTTCTGTTGATACGCAGGCACAGGTCGCAGCGACACCGGACGCTCGCGACTCGGAGACGCCATCATGAGCATCCGCATAACCATCTTATTAACCAGCGCATTGATGGCCTCAGGCTGCAGCATGCTAGCGCCTAACTACGAGCGCCCGCTGCTACCGATTGCCAGCCAATGGCCCGCCGCGCTAAACGATACGACCAGTAGTGACGGTCGTGCCATTAGCCAGTGGCCATGGCAACATGTCGTTCTTGAGCCACGCTTGCAGGCCGTCATTACGCTGGCGCTAGCAAATAATCGCGATGCGCGAATTGCCGCTCTGCAAGTCACTCGCGCACGCGCTGTCTATGGCGTTGGCCGCAGTCAGTTATTTCCCAGCATCGACATCACCGGTACAAGCACTAATTCACGACTAAGCCCATCAAGTCGTAGCATTGGTGCTGGCGGCACCAGCGGTGGCGGCATTTATCGACAGCAACAAGTCGGTATTGGTATCAGCAACTTCGAACTCGATGTCTTTGGTCGCTTAAGTAACTTGAGCGATAGCGCTCGCGAGCAATTTCTCGCCAGCAGCGACACGCAGCGCAGCATCGCCTTAAGTTTGATTAGTGAAGTTGCTAGCGCCTGGCTGACACTGGCCGCCGATGCTGAGCAACTCAGCCTCAGCGAACAAACGCAGCAGGCTCGCCAACAGGCATTTGATTTAGTCTCGCAACGCGTAAACGCAGGGGTCGGTTCGCGCTTAGATAGCACCGCAGCCGAGAGTAGCTTGCACATAGCTATCGCCAGCACGGCCGAACTTCGAGCCTTGGTTGCGCAGGATAAAAATGCGCTGAGCTTATTGCTCGGCACACACCTACCTGCTGAGCTCACACCGACGCAACTACCCAGCAAGGCCACCATTGATACCCTGCCTGGCGGCATCCCTGCTGAAGTGCTGGTGGCGCGACCGGATGTCATGGCCGCCGAGCATCTGCTGAAGGCACGTTATGCCGATATTGGTGCAGCACGTGCGGCATTTTTCCCGAGCATTTCACTGACCGCTAGCACCGGTAGCGCCAGCACCGAACTCTCAGGGCTGTTTGGTGGTGGCACGCGCGTCTGGAGTTTTGCACCGCAAATTCGCATCCCGCTATTTGCCGCGGGGCGTAACTTGGCAAACTTGCGTATCAGCCAAGCTGATCGTGATATTGCCGTAGCACAGTACGAGAAAACCGTGCAAACCGCTTTCCGCGAAGTAGCCGATGCGCTAGCTACTCTCAGCACTCGCGATGAGCAACTCAACGCCCGCCGCGCCATTACCAAGGCTAACGACGAGCGCCTGACACTAGCGCAAGCCCGCTTTGATGCTGGTCTCGATAACTACTTGTCGTTACTTGACTCACAGCGTGAAGCATTCAGTAGTGCACAAGACCGCATTCGTGCCGAACTCGCGCATCAGGCCGCCATCATCACCCTGTATAAAGCCCTAGGTGGTGGAACGGCTGCGCCGCCTCCAGCTCAAATGCCAGCGCCAACAGGCGACGCTCCTCACCCCTAGCACCGGAAAGTTGTACGGCGATGGGTAAGCCCTCAGCCGTGCGACCCATGGGCATAGATAGCGCCGGTGTGCCGGCGGCATTGTTTAATGGCGTGAAGCTTACGTAGTCACGTAAGCGCTCAAACAGCGACTCAAACGTCTGCGTCGGCGAGAGATGGCCAAGCTTCGGTGTGGTGTGCGCAAGCACGGGCGAAAGCACAACATCGCAGCGGCGAAAGAGTGTGGCGTAATCGCTGGCAACGCGCTTCATCCCCCAGAGCATCATCGGCGTGCGCCAGATATGTTGGCGATAAAACTGCGCCAAACCGCGCGTTAAGTTATCAACCTGCGCCTTATCAAAATCATCGCCCATGAGCTTGTGCCCAAAAGTCATCAGTAAAAACGACAACATGCCCCAGTACTGACTAAAGTCATCGGCAAAGCTCTCGCGTATCGGCAGCTTAATAAACTCGACTTTGTGACCCAAACCTTCGAGTAAGCGCGCGGTGGCCTCAACGGTGTCACGAGTGGCCGCATCAGTGGCTTTACCGGTGATGGAATCGACCACCAAGCCAATGCGCATGCGCTTATTTGCAGGCCCCGTGACATGCCCTACTGGCGACATTTTCTTACCGCGATAATGCTGCTCCATGGCATGCATAAACTCAGCGGTATCGCGTACGCTGCGTGTCACCACGCCTTCACTGATGATATTCACGGGCATTGCTGCAGCCGCCTCACCATCGATAAATCGTCCACGCGTTGGTTTTAAGCCAATCAAGCCACAACACGCCGCGGGGATACGAATTGAGCCACCGCCATCATTTGCGTGCGCAATCGGCACCACACCCGCCGCAACTAATGCCGCTGAGCCACCCGATGATGCGCCCGCCGAATAATCCAGATGCCATGGATTTGGCGTGGCTGGGCGGCTCATAAATTCGGTGGAGGCGTTAAAACCAAACTCCGGCAGACTGCTTTTACCCAGCACATTCATGCCGGTGCTCAAAAAGTGTGTGGCGAAGGCGCTATCGTGCTCGGCAGGTAACGAACCAACAGCCAGCGAGCCGTGGCGAGTGGGCAAGCCCTGCAAGTTAGTGTTGTCTTTAATAAACGTCGGGATGCCGGCAAAGGCGCCTGTGTGCACTTGCGTCGCTGCATGGCGCGCGGCTTCATAGGTCGGCAGTACCACGGCATTAAGTGTGGCATTGACCTGTTCGGCGCGTGCAATGGCCGCTTCCGTAAGCTCCAAGGCAGACACTTCACCACGCTGCAGACGCCCGCAGAGCGCTACGGCATCATCAAGGCCTAGCGCATCGTTGCTGTTAAAGGCGTGGCATTGCTTGTTCGCTGAAGGCTTGGGTGAGGGTTTAGTGGCCATGCGTTTGGCAC
>JBDSQT010000156.1:0-3551 GCA_039929665.1 Paraperlucidibaca sp. | reverse complement strand
TGTCGCCAGTAACCAAGGTAACTGGTTGTATTTGGCCGGTGCTGGGACCGACCCGCGCAGCGACCGGCGCTTTAATCCACAGCGTCAAGCCGCAATGTATGACACCGATGGCGCTTATCGGCGCTGTTGGTTACCCGAACGCATACCTCAGGAGTAATCGCTATGAACACCACATGGATCACCGGCGCCGCTGGCACCGTGGGCAGCGCCTTAGCTGAAACATTGGCAGCCAAAGGTCATCAACTGGTGCTCACGGGACGTGATGTCGATCGCCTACACGCATTAGCTGAACGCTTAGGCGGCAACTGCCATATTGCTGCTGGCGATGTTTCAGAGCCTGGCGTGGCCGCTGAGTTACGCGCTAGCAGTGAAGCCGCCATTGGCCCGATTACAGGATTTGCGCACTGCGTTGGCTCAACACTAATCAAACCCCTGCATTTGACCCGTGAGGCCGATTTTGACGCGGTGATGAAGCTCAACTTTTTCTCCGCCGTGTACTGCCTAAAAGCCTTCGTCGATGGCGCCCGTAAACACCGCGAGCCATCCGCCGCCGTGTTAGTCGGCTCGCTGGTCGCACATGCCGGCTTTCCCAATCACGAAGCCATTGGCAGTGCCAAAGCAGCCGTGGCTGGGTTGGCATTGAGCACCGCAGCGACCTATGCCGACAAAGGCATTCGCGTTAACTGTGTGCATCCGGGCTTAGTCGTCTCCCCACTGGCAGGACGCTTGACCGACAGTGACGAAGCCATCGCCCGCAATAGCAAACCCAACCCTATGCAGCGCATTGGTCGCGGCCCTGACATTGCTGGCTTAATGGCCTTTTTACTGAGTGATGAGGCGAGCTGGATAACGGGGCAAAGTATCAATATCGATGGTGGTCAGGGGCTAATCCATCCATTGCCGCGCGGCTAATTCAGCGCATATTCGCCTCCTCGCCATACTCACGCGTTGGCAAGCACCTCTTCGCTTCAATTTGCCCGTAGCATGGCCACACCGCCACTCACGATCACCCAAGGAGCTTAGCTGTGCCTACATTGAATTTACATCGTGTCTTGCCACTCAAGCGCTCCTTGGTCGAGGTGTTTCGCTATCTGCGTGATTTCGACAATATCGAGCAATGGGACCCGGGCGTGTTCACCGCCGAGCGCGAACTTATCGACCCAGCCACCAACACGCCGAGCTTTGCACTTCAGCTCAACGTCTTAGGCCGCCCTGTCCCGATGCGCTACACCTTAGACATCTGCGAACCGCCATCGGTAAACGGCGCCGCGCGCCTCGTGCTGACCGGCGTGGGCGATGGCTTTACGGCTATCGACACGCTGACCTTGAGCTCAACCAGCCCAGATAGTTGCACGCTGGATTATCGCGCCGACATCAGTACCGCCGATGTGCCCGGCCTGCTCATGCCACTGCTCAATTGGTGGGGCGCACGCCTCAGCGATGCCGCCATGACGGGCCTCAAAGGCGCACTCGAAAACGACGGCCCAGCATATCCCGGGGCATTGGCACGCGTGGCTGAGCGCCTCGTACTGCCGGGCATGATCAACTACACACGACGCGGCTATCGACAGATGCCCTCACGCGGCTTATCGCGCTATCTAGATGGTCGGCGCGTTGGCATCAGTGGCGTGACCTCCGGCCTAGGCTTGGCCTGCGCACAGCAGCTTGCCCGCCTTGGCGCAGACTTGGTGTTGGTCGGGCGCGGCAAAGCGCGTCTTGCGCAAGCAGCTGACGCCATTCGCCCATGGGCCAGCCATGACATTGATATTTTGTGCCTTGAAGCAGAGCTCTCGAGCATGACCAGCACGCGTGCGCTTAGCGAACAACTGGTGGCCTTGGCGCGACCCCTGGATGTCTGGATCAACAATGCTGGCGCGTTATTTGAAGCACAAGCACTGACCGACGAAGGTATTGAGCGCACCATGGCCGTTAACTTCGTCTCGCCGGCACTCTTGACGCAAGCACTAGCGCCAACGCTTGCGGCACGTGGCGGCCGCATCATTCAAGTCGTGTCTGGAGGACTTTATACACAAGGTCTAGCGCTCGATGACATGGCCTTCGCCACTGAGCCCTTCAATGGCTCCAAAGCCTACGCCCGCGCCAAGCGCGCCCTGCTCGATGTCAGCCGCTATTGGGCTACGCAACACGCAGGCCTTGGCCTGCACGTCATGCACCCCGGCTGGGCCGCCACACCCGGCATAGCGAGTGCCCTACCTGCTTTCAACAAACACCTGGGCAAATGGCTGCGTAACTCTCGCCAAGGCAGCGATACCGCCGCCTGGCTAGCCAGCCACCCTACGTTCGAGCAAGGCCAACATAGCGGCGAGTTCTGGTTTGACCGCGCCCGCCGACCCACCGCGCTACTTCCCGGCACGGCCAGTAGCAAAGACGATGTGCAGGCGCTTATTTCTTGGTATGAACAGCAGCTTAGCGGCTAGTCTAGCGCCATCGTGCTTGCTACACTGCGCGCCTGCATTTCGGCATCACGCCAATCATGCGGGCCTGTAGCTCAGTTGGTTAGAGCAGAGGACTCATAATCCTTTGGCCGTCGGTTCAAGTCCGACCGGGCCCACCAATTTATGATACAAATCAATGACTTACTAGTTTGCGCCATGCAATCCTATGGCCCATAAGTACAGTATCGGTACAGTGCCGAGTCGTTGCGCAGCGGTAGAGCCTTAAGTAACCTCTCTTCGTGGGCCAGTTTTCATTTAACACCAAGCTTAAAATCTTGCAGGCGCATTACTGCAACATCAGAATTAAACGCTTACGTGCTCCATCAAGCATATATCTATCTAATCCAGCTTTGATCATGACGCGGATGCCAAAATAGCCTGCCAGTAGCGCGCAGGCACACTCCTCTAGCCGCAAGACATCAGTCGCAAAGGAGGGTGCATCCATCAAGCATTGCTCAATGGCACGCTTAAAGCGCAGTAGGATTTTTTCAACCGCATCACTGCTGGGTCCATCTAATGGCGCCTGATCAACAGAGGCATTGCACAGCAAACAGCCACGCCGATCACCGCTATCTAAGGCATTATTAATGATAGTGGATAGTAAATTATCGATACGCTTCTGGGGTTGCCCAGACTGCTGCAGCATCTGTATGGCTAGTGTTACTTCGACACGGTCATAGTCGTGTAAAACGGCCAAATACATCTCTCGCTTACTACCAAACGCGCGATACAAACTCTGCTTCTTTAAACCAGTGGCCGCCTCAATAAGCGCCATGCTGGTACCCTCAAAACCATGCTCCCAGAACACACTTTTGATACAGGCCATTGCCTCTTCTGTATCAAACTCTCTATAGCGCGGCATGTTAGACACTCCGATTTACCCACCAATAAAATGGGGTTACAAAAAATACTTGACCGATCGGTCCGATATACGTATCTTAGTCTTTATCGACTGCCAACATCAAGTGTATCTAACTAGCGGCAACGATTTGCAGCAAGCCGGGGAACCGGTTTTTTTAAAACCAATACTTTACCGATCGGTAACAAAAAGGAAAACCCTATGTCAACCCAAAGCAAGACCACTAACTACGCCAA
>JBDSQT010000155.1:0-2695 GCA_039929665.1 Paraperlucidibaca sp. | reverse complement strand
ATCAATGCTATCAGCGGGGATGTCAGCCTCGGCCATCATTTCGCGAATTAGCGGCACCAAACGGCGAATATGGTCACGCGAGGCCAGTTCAGGCACCACGCCGCCGTAATCCTTGTGCATCTCTATTTGGCTGTGCAGGCGATGCGCCAACAGTCCCGCGCCCGGCGCATCGTCATAAATGGCCACACCCGTTTCATCACAAGAAGTCTCAATGCCCAACACTCGCATGCCATTTCTCCACTTTTTTCAGGCGCGAAGTGTAGCGCTGTGCACGGGGTGTTTGCCATTCCAGATGAATCTGGCTAAAATCCGCGCCCCACGCCCCCGATGGCGTTCCGAATTTTTGTAACAGGTGAGCATTCATGCCCAACGTTAAAGTGAAAGAAGGCGAACCGTTTGACGTCGCACTGCGTCGTTTCAAGCGTTCATGCGAAAAAGCCGGTGTGTTGGCCGATGTGCGCAAACGTGAGTTCTTTGAGAAGCCCACGCAAGAGCGCAAGCGCAAAGCCGCTGCCGCCGTTAAGCGTCACGCCAAAAAAGTGCAACGCGAAGCTGTAAAAGTAAAACGCTTGTACTAAGCACTGACGGTTTCGCGAGCTGCCTTGCTGCACTCGCGTACCGCAGCGCTTAACGCTAAAGATTTTATGTTGTTTCTATCGCTTCAGCATTCATTCGCTGCCTGAGCTAGCTTTGCCATGCCTGCACTAAAAGTTCGTCTAACAGATGCCATGAAAGACGCCATGCGCGCCCAGCAAAAAGATCGCCTACTGGTGATCCGCACGGCCCTCGCCGCCTTCAAACAAATTGAAGTCGATGAGCGCATTGAGCTCGATGAGCCTCGCTCACTGGCGGTCATGGAGAAGCTGGTGAAGCAACGCCGCGAATCAGCCACTGCATTCACCGAGGGCAATCGCCCAGAGCTGGCTGAACGTGAAATTACTGAAATTGCCGTGCTGCAAGAGTTTTTGCCAGCGCCATTGAGCGATGACGAGTTGCTCGCGCTGATTTCAGCGGCCATTGCCGAGGCCGGTGCTACCAGCCCGAAAGACATGGGTAAGGTGATGAACCTGCTACGCCCAATGGTCGCTGGTCGTGCCGATGTTGGTGCACTGTCGCAACAAGTCAAAACGCGTCTGTCGGCCTAGTTTGCGGAACATCTGAGCGACCACTTTGCGGGCAGCTCAGCGCACCTTCGATCATGCTGCAGATACTTCGCTGACACCGCGCTGATTGCGCCTCGGGCGCAGCTGACGCACACTCAACTCCCTGTTTCTGTTTGAGCATTAGCCCGCATGAGCGCTGGTCGTATTCCGCAATCATTTATCGATGAAGTGCTGCTGCGCACCGATGTCGTTGATCTGATTGACGCACGCGTCAAGCTCAAACGCGCTGGCAAAAATTACTCGGCCTGCTGCCCGTTTCATCAAGAAAAATCACCTTCATTTACCGTCAATCGCGAAAAGCAGTTTTATTATTGCTTCGGTTGCGGCGCTACGGGCAACGCACTGAGCTTTCTGATGGAGCACGACCGTCTCGACTTCATCGATGGTCTCCGGCAACTGGCGGGCGCTGCCGGCCTGACTCTACCTGAAACGCGTGACCCCTCGGCGCCACAAAAGCCATCACAGCAGCCGCTGTTTGATGCGCTCGAACGCGCCGCAGTATTTTTTGAACAGCAGCTGCGCAGTGCCACGCAAAAGCAACGCGCCGTGGGCTATTTGAAAGGCCGCGGCGTCAGCGGTGCCATTGCCAAGCAATTTCGTATCGGCTACGCCCCACCAGGTTGGGATAATTTGCTGCAGAGCCTCGGCCAAGACACGGCGATGCGCGACCTGCTACTGCAAGCAGGTTTGGTCATTCTCAATCCACAACGCCAATCTCTATATGACGCCCTGCGCGATCGCGTGATTTTTCCCATCCGCGATTTTCGTGGTCGTGTCATCGCCTTTGGTGGTCGCGTGCTCAACGACGACAAACCAAAATACTTAAACTCGCCTGAGTCGCCAGTGTTTCATAAGGGCCAAGAACTCTACGGACTCTATGAGGCACGCCAGTCCGGCAAGCTCACACGCCTGCTGGTGGTTGAAGGCTATATGGATGTCGTCGCACTCGCGCAAGCGGGCATTCCTGAGGCCGTGGCAACACTGGGCACAGCAACCAGCACCACACACGTCGAACGCTTGTTTCGCGTAGTCCCTGAAGTGGTGTTTTGTTTCGATGGAGATAGCGCAGGTCGCCGTGCGGCCTGGCGTGCGTTGGAAAATGCCCTGCCGGCCTTGCGCGATGGCCTCAGTGCCAAGTTTCTCTTTTTACCCGATGGCGAAGACCCTGACAGCCTGGTGCGCAAAGAAGGCACGGCGCTGTTTCGCGCGCGCGTCGATGCCGACGCCGTACCCTTGGCCGAGCAGCTCTTTAAGCATCTGAGCGAGACCTTAAATCTGACCTCGATTGAAGGCCGCACCCAGCTCGCCACAACCGCGCTGCCCATGCTAGCAACCATGTCCGAGTCGCTGTTTCGCACGCTGCTTCTCCAGCGCTTAAGCGAGATCACCCAACTTACCGTGATCGTGCTGGAAAAGCAGTTGGCACAGATTATTGATAAGCACGTCGCGCAAGCACAGGCTCGTGAAAGCGCAGCACAGGCAGCGGCGGATGCTGTGGCACAGAGCCCGATCGCGTCTTCAGCTTTACCGCT
>JBDSQT010000154.1:0-13313 GCA_039929665.1 Paraperlucidibaca sp. | reverse complement strand
TGCGCCGCTTCCCGCTCGACATCTTAAAGATAGACCAAGCGTTTATTCACAATGTCGGCACGCAAAGCGAAGATGGCGCCATTGTCCGCGCCATCATCACTATGGCCCATGAGCTGGGCATGAAAGTGGTTGCTGAAGGCGTGGAGACAAAAGAGCATTATCGTTTCTTGGAGCAAGAGCGCTGCGACATCGTGCAGGGCTATTTGATTAGCCGCCCCGTGACCGCCGAAGCCATGGAGCAGCTACTCCGCGAGCAGGCACTGGCAGAGCGCCAGCAGCCTTCGTTCTTGAGTGGTATTTAGGCTTACTCCACGGTCACCGATTTCGCCAAATTGCGCGGCTGATCAATGTCAGTGCCTTTCGTCACTGCCACGTGATACGACAGCAGCTGCAGCGGAATGGTATAGAGAATCGGTGCGACTTCATCCGCGACAGTGGGCATAGAAAACACCTTGATGCCCGGCTCTTCGCGTACATCGGCGTTTTGGTCAGCAAAGACATAGAGCACGCCGGCACGCGCGCGCACTTCCTGCAGATTCGACTTCAACTTATCGATGAGATCGTTCTTCGGCGCCACCGCTACCACGGGCATATCTTGATCAACCAAGGCCAGCGGCCCGTGCTTTAACTCACCCGCGGGATACGCCTCGGCGTGAATATAGGAAATCTCTTTCAGCTTTAATGCGCCTTCCATGGCCACCGGATATTGTGCGCCGCGACCTAAAAATAGCGTGTGATGCTTATCGGCAAACTCAGCGGCAATGCGCTCAATGGCAGGATCCATGGCCAACACTTGGTCGACCAATGTCGATAAACCTTGCAGCTGGGCAACGATGTCCTGCTCCCGCGCAGCCGTTAAGTTGCCTTGCTGGCGACCAGCAGCCAGCACCAAGAGCATCAGCGCAACTAACTGCGTAGTAAATGCTTTGGTCGATGCCACGCCAATTTCAGGGCCGGCATGCGTGATAAAGGCCAAGTCAGACTCACGCACCAATGTCGATGTGGGTACGTTGCAAATGCACAATGAGCCCAGCGCCCGCGACTTCACCTCACGCAAGGCCGCCAAGGTATCGGCAGTCTCGCCCGACTGCGAAATGGTCACCAGCAGCGTATCGGCGGGCAACACGGTGGTGCGATAACGGAATTCGCTGGCCACCTCAACATGGCACGACACTCCGGCAATGGCTTCAAACCAGTATTTCGCAACAAAGCCGGCGTGATAACTCGTGCCGCAGGCCAAAATTTGAATATGCCGCGCCTTCGCCAGAAGTGCCGCCGCCTGTGGCCCAAACGCATCAATGGCGACACGGCCTTGGCTCACGCGACCGGCCAATGTGCGCTCAATCGCCAGCGGTTGCTCATAAATCTCTTTCAGCATGTAGTGCTTATAGCCTGCTTTGCTACTGGCATGCAGTGTGGCATCGAGCTCGACTACTGGGCGCTTAACGACTACGCCGAGACCATCCCAAATAGTGACTTGCTTGGCCGTGACCTCAATGAAGTCACCCTCTTCCAAGTACATAAAACGATTCGTCACCGGCAGTAGTGCTAACTGATCGGAGCTAATAAAGTTTTCACCGATGCCGATACCCACGACCAACGGCGAGCCTTGACGCACAGCGAGCAAGCGATCGGGCTCATTGGCGCGAATAATGCCCAGCGCAAACGCGCCATGCAGCTGCGCCACCGCCGCCTTTACGGCAGTCATGAAGTCAGGATTTTTACGCAGCTCGGACTGGATCAAATGCGGCACAACTTCGGTATCGGTCTGTGAGGTAAAGACAAAACCCTCAGCCTGTAAGCGCTCGCGCAGTGACTCGTAGTTTTCGATGATGCCGTTATGCACCACTGCAATATCACCCGAACGATGCGGGTGGGCATTATCCTGGGTTGGCGCGCCATGTGTGGCCCAACGCGTGTGTGCGATACCAATATGCCCATGAACATTGCCGCTGGCGTCAGCTAAGGCCTGGACCTTGCCCGACTCGCGCTCACGGACAATCTCGCCCTCATGCACTACGGCTAAACCGGCGGAATCATAGCCGCGATACTCAAGACGACGAAGCCCCTCAATGAGTACATCAGTGACATTACGCTCGCCAATTGCACCTACTATTCCACACATACCGATATCCTTATTTTGTGGTTTTTTTGCTTGGGCGCTGCCAACCATCAATACTGATTTGCTTAGCGCGGCTCACGGCCAGCGTCGCGTCATCTACCGTTTTGGTAATGGTCGAGCCGGCACCCGTCGTGGCATTTGCGCCGATGATCAGCGGGGCCACCAGCGAATTATTCGTGCCAATAAAGGCGTTATCACCGATTGTAGTTTGGTGTTTATTCGCGCCATCGTAATTGCAGGTAATCGTGCCAGCGCCAATATTCACTGTACGGCCAATCACCGCATCACCCAAATAGGCGAGATGATTAGCTTTTGAGCCCTCACCCATGCGCGTTGCTTTAGTTTCCACAAAGTTTCCAATGTGCACGTCAGCGCCTAAATCACTGCCGGGACGAATGCGGGCAAATGGGCCAATTTGCGCCCGTTCGCCAATGCGGGCTGAGTCAATAATGCTGTAGGGCTTAATAATAGTGCCGGCGGCAATCTCGCAATTGCTGAGCACCGAGCCCATACCTACTTGTACGCCGTCGCCTAAGGTCACTTGACCATTAATCTGCACATTGGGCTCAAGCAGCACATCTTGGCCATGCTGCAGCTCACCGCGAATATCCACGCGCGCGGGATCAATAATCGTCACGCCAGCGCGCAACAGAGCCTCGGCTTGTGCACGCTGCCAGACGCGCTCAAGCGCGGCCAATTGCAGCTTGTCATTGACGCCCTCGACTTCCCACGCCGTATCGGGCTGCACGGCAGTCACCGCCACGCCCTCGCTAGTCGCCATGCCAATCAAATCGGTCAGATAGTATTCGCCTTGCGAGTTGGCGTTGCGTAGTTCAGGCAGCCAGCGGTGCAGCAAGGCATTAGGAACACATAAAATGCCTGTGTTGACCTCTTGAATACGCAGCTCATTGTCGCTGGCATCTTTTTGCTCAACGATGCGCGATACCTGGCCATGCTCACGCACGATGCGACCATAGCCGGTAGGGTTTTCCAATGTCACGGTGAGCAGGCCGAGCTCATTGCTGCCCTCGCAGACCGCGAGCAGGCGCTGCAATGTGGTCACTGATAGCAGCGGCACATCGCCATATAAAATTAAGGTCTTGCCATCCGCTGCGAGCACCGGCAGTGCCACTTGCACCGCATGGCCAGTGCCTTTTTGTTCGGCCTGCAAGACCCAATCAATGGCGTCATTTGCAAAGGCACTCTGCACGACATCGCCGCCGTGGCCATAGACCACGATAGGTCGCTCGGCGCCGAGGCTGCGGCTGGCATTTAACACATGGGCTAGTAATGGTTTACCCGCCAGCGGTTGCATGACCTTAGGCAGCGACGAGCGCATGCGTGTGCCTTTTCCTGCGGCTAAAATAACGACCTGTAATGCCATATCACCGAGTGCTCTATTGCTGCAATGGTGGGCATTTTACACGATCTGCCTTAGTTTGCTGTGGGTTGCGTAAGTTGGTCGATAAGCTGCTGAAAGCGCTCCGGTGTCGTGGCTGGCAACGAGCATCGTGACGCCGAACAGACAAAGCCTGCCGGCTGCGCTAAGGCAGGATAGGTCACCGTAGCATCGAGTAGCGGTCCACGATTTTTCTGCCACCATTCCACACGCTGATAAGTCGGCTGTTGCTTCAGTGCTACAGCCAGCAAGGCCTTGGCCTGTTTACGCTCAAGACCCAGCGCCTTGGACGACTGTTTAGTGTCACCGAGGCTAACTACGGTCATGTGCAAGGGGTCGCTCGCCAGCTCACTATCGGCAATCAACACACCCGCTTCGGTACTAATCCCCGCCGTTAGCGCTGGTGTTGCCAAGTAGCGCATGGCCCGTTCAGCGCCTTGTTTGAAGCGCGGCATGGCGCTGTAATGCGCGAGCAGATTCAGGTGGCGCGCTACCGAGATATTTTCGCCAGTTTGGCGATACGCTGGATCTACTGCGCTGACCTGCTGATGCGTCCTAAAGCCACCACTGCCTTCACTAAACTCACGCAATATAAAGTCGCTGGTTTTCACTGTTGCCTCTAACCATGAGCGCTCGCCAGTCAAACTATAGAGTGCGAGCATGGCCCTAGCCATAGCCAGCTGATCGCCCAAATAGGCATTGCTACTCGATTTATCTTCATGCTGAAAATGACCATCGTGCTTAGCGCGCTGCCTTATTAGTTGTTGCGCCGCCTTCACCGCCATGGCTCTTGCCTGAGCATCGCCACTGACCATCGCCCAAGTCGCTAATGCCTCAATCGCCCAGCCATTTTCGCGTGGATAAATGCGCTTATCAATCGCTGGAATGCCCTGCTTTCTTCGCTCAACATCGCCTAATTGGTAATACCCCACGCTATGCTGGCCAGGCGTCACATCAGCATCTTGGCTGCTATAAAAAGCGCCGTCTGGACTCCGAAGAAACTCCTGCAGATACGACACGGTTTTCTGAGCTGCGTTGGCGTAAGCCGTCGTGCCCCATTGCGCCGTTGCTAACGCATATAGCCGTAAATAGCCGGCCTGTACCGCCATGATTTTTTCCACATGCGGATGCTGCCAATCACCATGCGTGGAGTATTGATAAAAGCCACCCCACACCGGATCTTGCAGAGCCAAGGCCGCGGTCAATGTTTGCTGCGCTTGCGCGGCTTGCTGTTTATCGCCCTGCTGAGCGCGCAGCAAGGTGTATTCAACGCTGTCACGCTCAAGATATTTCATGGCCTGGCGCAGACCGCCACGCGCTGAGTCATAACTGCGACTATGTTTTAACTGCAGCTCTGTACGCAAGGTCGCGGACAATTGCGGGCTGGTTGCCACGCGAATTGGCCGTGCTTTCGCCTCTTCTGCCACGGGGTTTTTCACTAGGCCATTGAGTACCCCGAGCAGCTCATCTTTGTCGATATAGCCTGCGCGTTTTGCCAACACGTCGGCGTTGGCATTAAAAATAATGGTCGCTGGCCAGCCATAATCTTGAAAACGCAGGCCTAGCTCTGGACGCTGATCGTAGTCAACGCGAACCGAGAGAAAGTCTTTCGCAAGCAACGCGCGAATGTCTTTATCGGCATAGGTCTTTTCATCCATGACATGACACCAATGGCACCACACCGCAGCGACATCGAGAATGACGAGTTTGTCTTGGGCTTTGGCTGCCGCAAATACTGCCTCTGACCAATCCAGCCACTGCGGTTGATCGCCACTAGGTAATTTTGCAATGCTAGCCGGCAAACTGGCCGTCGCCGCCTGAGCGCTTGCTAGCGCTGAGAAAACGCCTGCAGTCATGGTGAGGAATAGCAAACCAAAGGCCATTGGAAGCCTAAGCTGTGCGGGAAGCGAGAAAACAGCGCGCATGATGGTATGTCCAGGGGCATGTACCACTTGGACACGCCCCCTGCGCTATTTATTACGCCATGGTAAAAAACGAATATTTCTATCTGTGGCTAAGGCCAGCACCCGCGGCCTTATTCGCCGCGAATATATTGCTCTAAGTGCTCGATGATTTGCTGCTGCTCCGTAATCACCTCTTTCACCAAGTCACCGATGGAGACGATGCCAATGATGTTATCGCCATCTAATACTGGCAAGTGTCGTAAGCGCTTCTCGGTCATAATACCCATGCATTTAACAGTGGTCTCATCAGCCGTCACTGCAAGTACCGCACTGGTCATGATGTCCTTAACTAGCGTGTTGTAAGACGAGCGCTCCATGAGCACCACTTTACGCGCGTAGTCACGCTCACTGACGATGCCGACCATGCGCTCACCCTCAGCTACGATCAATGCACCAATGCCCTTATCGGCCATTAGGCTAATGGCCTCAAGCACAGTCGCCTGCGGCGTGATGGTGTAAGTGGCTTGACTGGACTTTCCTTGCAGCAATTGCATCACCGTTTTCACGAGGCACTCCAATATGTGTGATTTATTATTGTCTATGGAGTTTTAGCACGGTTTTTGTGTTGCCGCGACCCTCCTGTTAGTCGACTTCGCTAAGGCTTTTTTCAGAGCAAAAAAAAGACAGCCTAGGCTGTCTTTTTTATTTGTCGCGAACTTAGCCGCGACCGCTACGATTTTTCATCGCCTGCAAGGTCCGCAGTTGAGCTGCCGCTTCAGCCAGTGAAGCTAATGCTATGGAGGTGTCCATTTCGCTCTTCTGGTTGGTCAGCGCTTCCTGTGCATGCTTGCGTGCTTCCAAGGCCGCAGCCTCATCGACATCAGCAGCGCGCAGAGCGGTGTCAGCCAAAATAGTAACTACCGTAGGCTGCACTTCAATCACGCCGCCTGACACGTAGTACACCAGCTCATCACCCGCTGCGCTCATGATGCGCACAGGACCCGGGGCCAACTGCGACAGCAATGGCGCGTGACCAGGGGTAACGCCGATGTCACCGAGCGTGCCGTGCGCTACGACCAAGGTCGCGGCGCCAGCAAAAATCGACTCTTTCGCGCTGACGATATCGCAATGTATCGTTTTCGCCATGTCTTACTCCTAAGCCGCAGGCTTTAGCAACTTACAGCTTTTTGGATTTTTCAACGGCTTCGTCGATACCACCAACCATGTAGAACGCTTGCTCAGGCAGGCTGTCGTATTCGCCAGCCAAAATGCCTTTGAAGCCACGGATGGTTTCTTTCAACGAGACATACTTACCAGGTGAGCCGGTGAACACTTCGGCGACATGGAAAGGCTGCGACAAGAAGCGTTGGATTTTACGCGCACGGTAGACGACCAGTTTGTCTTCTTCCGAGAGCTCATCCATGCCCAAAATCGCGATGATGTCTTTTAGCTCTTTATAACGCTGCAACACATTCTGCACACCACGAGCAATTTCGTAATGCTCATCGCCAACAACCAGCGGATCGAGCTGACGCGAGGTCGAGTCGAGCGGGTCAACGGCGGGGTAAATACCCAGCGAGGCGATGTCACGCGACAACACAACCGTGGCGTCTAAGTGAGCAAAGGTTGTTGCTGGCGATGGGTCAGTTAAGTCATCGGCAGGCACGTAAACAGCTTGGATCGACGTGATCGAGCCATTTTTCGTCGAGGTGATACGTTCTTGCAGAACGCCCATCTCTTCGGCCAGCGTAGGCTGGTAGCCCACAGCCGATGGCATACGACCCAGCAGTGCCGACACTTCGGTACCTGCTAGCGTGTAACGGTAGATGTTATCGACGAAAAACAACACGTCACGGCCTTTGCCGGTCGCTTCGTCTTTCTCATCGCGGAAGTACTCAGCCATCGTCAGGCCGGTCAACGCAACACGCAGACGGTTACCGGGTGGCTCGTTCATCTGGCCATAAACCATGGCTACTTTGTCGAGAACGCCCGAGTCTTTCATCTCGTGATAGAAGTCGTTGCCTTCACGCGTACGCTCACCAACACCGGCGAACACGGACAAGCCGCTGTGCGCTTTTGCGATGTTGTTGATCAATTCCATCATGTTCACGGTCTTGCCGACGCCGGCGCCACCGAACAAGCCGACTTTACCGCCTTTCGCAAATGGGCAAAGTAAGTCGATGACTTTGATGCCCGTTTCCAGCAAATCAGTACCACCGGTTTGCTCGTCATACGACGGGGCTTTACGGTGAATTGACATGGTGGTTTCGCAGGCCACAGGACCGGCTTCATCTTCAGGCTGACCGAGCACGTTCATGATACGGCCTAGCGTACCTTTACCAACGGGCACACTGATTGGGCCACCGGAGTTAGCAACTGATAGGCCACGCTTCAGGCCTTCGGTTGAACCCATGGCAATCGTACGAACGACGCCGTCGCCCAGCTGCTGCTGAACTTCTAATGTGGTTCCCGTCGCATCAACGCTCAGGGCGTCATATACCCTGGGCACGTTATCACGTGGGAATTCGACGTCAATAACGGCGCCGATAATCTGGACAATACGACCGCTGCTCATGGGGGTTATCCTCTCAAACTCGCAATGCTGTCTGCAGTGATGCGCGGCTTAAACAGCCGCGGCACCACCAACGATTTCCGAAATTTCTTGGGTGATGGCCGCTTGGCGCAACTTGTTGTAAACGAGCTGCAGGCTACGGATCAAATCACCGGCGTTATCGGTAGCCGATTTCATGGCCACCATACGCGCCGCCATTTCACAGGCCACGTTTTCTACTACACCTTGATATACCTGCGACTCGATGAAGCGCAGTAACAGCGCATCCAAAAGCGGCTTAGCTTCTGGCTCGTAGAGGTAATCCCAGTTGTAGCTACGCTCACCTATATTTTCAGCGCTGTTAGCTGCTAAGGGCAGCAACTGCTGAAGCGTAGGCTTTTGCGTCATGGTGTTTACAAACTCGTTAGACACCAAGTACAAACGATCAATCTTGCCTTCATCAAAGTGCTCTAACATCACCTTGATGCTGCCAATCAGCGCTTCTAATGAAGGCTGATCACCCATATGGGTTTTGGCTGCGACCACTTTACCGCCAACATTCTTAAAGAATGTTGTCGCTTTGCTGCCGATCAAGCAAAACTCTGACTCAACGCCTTGCTCACGATAATCACGTACCGACTTCACCACCTGTTTGAACAGGTTAATGTTCAAGCCGCCGCACAGACCGCGATCAGACGACACCACAATGTAACCAACGCGACGCACCGGGCGTTCCATCAAGTAGCTATGTTTGTACTCAGGCGTTGCATGCGCAACGTGAGCCACTACTTGGCGAATCTTTAGTGCATATGGCTTACCTGCCACCATACGCTCTTGGGCCTTGCGCATCTTCGAGGCGGCCACGAGCTGCATCGCTTTGGTTATCTTTTGCGTGCTTTTAATACTCGTAACTTTGACGCGGATTTCTTTTAAGTTGGCCATAGCCTCACCGACTCTTTACTGGGTGTTGGCCCGGCGCAATGCCGGGCCCCCGTGACTCACCAGGTTTGGGTAGCCTTAAACTTCTCGATGCCTGCGCGCAGCGCAGCTTCGATTTTGCCATCGTAGTTAGCGGTGGCATTGATGTCGTCCATCAGCGCTTTTTCTTCGCTGTTGAAATAGCTGTGCAAGGCGGCTTCAAATGCCAA
Organism: Paraperlucidibaca sp.; assembly: GCA_039929665.1. Taxonomy (GTDB): domain Bacteria; phylum Pseudomonadota; class Gammaproteobacteria; order Pseudomonadales; family Moraxellaceae; genus Perlucidibaca. The sequence goes on along the minus strand of JBDSQT010000154.1, from coordinate 4,189 downwards.
CACCTTGGTTACAGCCACATCGTTTAAGTAGCCTTCGTTGACGGCGAAAATCGACAGTGCCATGTCGCCGATGTTGAGCGGAGCATACTGCTTCTGCTTCATCAGCTCAGTCACGCGTTGGCCCAACTCGAGCTGTTTGCGTGTGACTTCGTCGAGATCCGAGGCGAACTGAGCGAAAGCCGCCAGCTCACGGTACTGAGCCAACGAGGTACGAATACCGCCGGACAGTTTTTTGATGATCTTGGTTTGCGCAGCACCACCAACACGTGACACCGAGATACCGGCGTTAACCGCGGGACGGATGCCTGCGTTAAACAACGCGGTTTCCAAGAAGATCTGGCCGTCGGTGATCGAAATCACGTTAGTTGGCACGAATGCTGACACGTCACCGGCTTGCGTTTCAATGATAGGCAACGCGGTCAATGAACCGGTTTTGCCTTTCACTGCACCGTTAGTGAACTTTTCCACGTAGTCAGCGGATACGCGCGATGCACGCTCTAGCAGACGGGAGTGGAGATAGAACACGTCGCCTGGGTAAGCTTCACGGCCTGGCGGACGGCGCAACAGCAAGGAGATTTGGCGATAGGCAACAGCCTGCTTCGACAAGTCATCATAAATAATCAGCGCGTCTTCGCCGCGGTCGCGGAAATATTCGCCCATGGTGCAACCGGAGTACGGGGCCAAGAACTGCATCGATGGTGCATCGGCAGCAGCGGCAGCAACTACGGTGGTATACGCCATGGCACCAAACTCTTCGAGTTTGCGCACCACGTTGGCGATGGTCGATTGCTTTTGACCAACGGCAACATAAATACACTTAATGCCCGAGTTTTTCTGCGCAATGATGGCGTCGATAGCCAGCGCGGTTTTACCGGTCTGACGGTCGCCAATGATCAGCTCACGCTGGCCACGGCCAATGGGAATCATCGCATCGACAGACTTATAGCCAGTTTGCACGGGCTGGTCGACTGATTGACGCCAAATAACGCCCGGAGCCACCTTTTCAACGGCATCGGTCATTTTCGCGTTGATCGGGCCTTTGCCATCGATAGGCGCACCCAATGCATCAACCACGCGGCCGAGCAGTTCAGGACCGACCGGCACTTCCAAAATACGGCCTGTGCAACGGGCTTTTTGGCCTTCTTGCAGAGTCAGGTAGCCACCCAATACCACGGCGCCGACAGAGTCACGCTCGAGGTTGAGGGCCATGCCAAAGACACCGCCGTCGAATTCGATCATTTCGCCATACATAACGTCGGCGAGACCGTGAATACGCACGATACCGTCGGCAACACCAACGATGGTGCCTTCGTTACGCGCTTCCACAGACGCATTTAAGTCTGTGATGCGGCTCTTGATCAGCTCGCTGATCTCGGAGGGATTCAGATGCTGCATGATGCTCTCTTCCTCGAAGGAATTATCAAGTATTCAGGGTGGCGCGAAGCTTGCCTAATTTGCCTCGTACGGAGGCATCAATGACTAGGTCACCGGCATGAATCACGGCCCCACCAATTAAGTTGGCGTCGACAGTCGTCGTCAGATTGACCCGACGCGACAGTTTTTCAGTTAACACACGAGCCATCGCCACTTGCTGCTCATCGCTCATGGCAAACGCCGCGGTTACTGCCACATCGACAGCGCCCTCAGCTTGCGCACGGAGCTCATCGAACAGCTCGCTAATGGCAGGCAGCGCGGCTAAGCGCTTGTTGCCTGCAAGTTGGCGAATGAAGTTCTGGCCTTGTTCGTTGAACTGGTCAGCAACCACAGCCAATACTGCCTCGGCTTGGTCTTTTGCGCTTAGCGTCGGGCGAGCGACATAGGCAGCAAATTCAGCATTTGCAATCACCTGTGCAGCAAGCGCCAGCATGCTTGACCATTCGGCCAATTTGCTTTCGCTCTGTGCCAACTGAAAAGCGGCCTTCGCATAAGGACGTGCAACGGTCGTTAATTCTGCCATGACTGTCTCAAACGCCTCTTATTTCAGCTCGGTAGCCAACTTGTCCAGCATCGCTGCGTGTTTTGCGGCGTCGACTTCGGCTTGCAAAATCTTTTCCGCGCCAGCGATGGCGAGACTAGCGACTTGTTGACGCAAACTATCGCGGGCACCAGCAATTTCTTGCTCAATGTCGGCGCGAGCCTGAGTCAAAATACGTTCTGCTTCAGCGGCAGCTTGCGCTTTCACTTCGTCAGCCACTTGGCTGGCGCGGCGATTAGCTTGCTCAATCAGCTCAGCTGATTTTTGCTTTGCTGCTTGCAGCTCTTGCGCAACTTGGGCGTGTGCAACTTCCAAGTCTTGCTTTGCTTTGTCGGCAGCATTGAGGCCATCGGCAATTTGCTTTTGGCGCTGCGTCAGTGCAGCCATAACCGGTGGCCACACGAACTTCATGCAGAACCAGACAAAGATCGCAAAAGAGATCGCCTGGCCTACGATTGTGAAGTTGATGTTCACGCTATCACCTCTATTCCTGTTTCATTCACGAGCTTTTGGCTCGCCGCATTTCGGAGTTTAAAACCGAATTACAGAGTGATGAACGGGTTAGCGAACAGCAGAAACAGGCCAATACCCACACCGATCATGGTGACGGCGTCGAGCAGACCGGCGACGATGAACATTTTCACCTGCAGTTGTGGAGCCAGCTCTGGCTGACGTGCAGTACCTTCGAGGAACTTGCCGCCTAAAATGCCGAAGCCGATAGCTGTACCCAAAGCACCCATGCCAATCAACAGGGCAACGGCGATCAGGTTAAGGCCAATAATTTGTTCCATGTGAGCTTCCTCTTCAGAGTTGGTTCAAAGTTAAAGTTACGGGGTTTTCTTAGTGATCGTGCGACTCAGAGGCCATGCTCAGATAGACAATCGTTAGCATCATGAACACAAACGCTTGCAGCGTAATGATCAGGATGTGGAAGATGGCCCAAGGCACAGACAATGTCCACTGCAGATACCACGGCAGTAGTGCGATCAAAATAAACAGCAGCTCGCCGGCATACATATTGCCGAACAAACGCAGAGCAAGCGAGATTGGCTTAGCAATCAACGCGATACCTTCTAGCAGGAAGTTAAACCAAGTCAGCCAGATGGTGTTGAACGGGTGGAAGGTTAGCTCTTTAGCGAAGCCACCCACGCCTTTCATTTTGATGCTGTAATAGATGATCAGGGCAAATACCGAGAAGCCCATACCTAAGGTCGCGTTGACGTCGGTGGTTGGTACCACTTTGAAGAAAACGGCATGCGGGTCGGCACCAAAAACACTGACACCAATCATTTTGGCTATTTCGGGCAAGAAGTCGACCGGCACCAAATCCATCGCGTTCATCAGGAAAATCCAGACGAAGATGGTTAGCGCTAGCGGCGCAATAACTTTCGACGTGCCGTGATAGGTGTCACGCACGTTGCCCTGCACGAACTCAACGACGACTTCGACTAGATTTTGCAATCCGCCAGGAACACCCGCTGTGGCATTTTTAGCCGCTATTCGGAATAGCCAGCAAAACAAAATGCCCAGTGCAATCGACCAACCCATGGTATCAACATGGATCGCATTGAAGCCCATTTCAGCGGCTTCTTGAGCCGTATGAGCAAAGCCCCAGCCATTATCCGGGTGATTCCCGTAAGTCAGGTTGGTGAGGTGATGCTTGATGTATTCGGTGGAATTACCAGCCATTCGTCTCTACCCATCAGCGCTGCGTGTTTCGGATGGCCAATGGCACAATCCAAGCGACGAGCTGTTCCAAAACAAAACCTGTAAAGAGCCAGACGGGGTCAACTTTTTTGTAAAAGATGAACACGCTAGCAAAGAGAAGCGCGGTTAGCAGAAACTTGCCCGCCTCGCCTCGATAAAATCCCCGCACAATATGCTGTGCCGATGTTGCACCTGCATGACGAAAGGCACGAAAAACAAAATACGCCTGACCTAACACTGCGATGCCAGCACCCGAAAGCGCCGATAACCCTGCTCCTGGTCGCCGCCATGCTCGCCGTGGCCCTCGGCTTCCTGCTCTACCGCTACCTGAGCAAGCGCAGCGGCGAGACCGAGTCGATCGGGTCGTTCGCCGGCGAGACCTGAGTTACCGAAACGGCTCGCTCACCCGTATTTGTAACGCTCCGGCACTTCTCAGTGAAGACGAATCTCTGATGGGAGCTGACGTGCAAGCTTGGACGGATAGGCATGAGCGGCTTGTGGCCGAGG